>NZ_JARVSW010000032.1:0-1192 GCF_030208985.1 Pseudomonas sp. MEJ108 | reverse complement strand
GGTGTGACCCCCGAAGGTTGGACAATTATCCACCTACGCTGCCTTGGCGGCCTGCATTCTGTATTCCACAGGACTCAGGCCGTTAAGCTTCAGTTTTATGCGTGAGTGATTGTAATACTCAATGTACTCTTCGATACCCGCTTGAAGCTCATCCAGATCGTTAAATTTGTTCAGGTAGAAAAATTCGGATTTCAGCGTGCTAAAAAAGCTCTCAATAGCCGCGTTGTCGTAGCAGTTACCCTTGCGCGACATGCTGGCTGCGATCGAATTCTCATTGAGCAGTCGCTGGTAAATAGGCATCCGATATTGCCAACCCTGGTCGGAATGCAAAATCGGCTTTTCATGCGGTCCAAGCCGCTTAAATGCTCCTTCAAGCATTTCGTCGACCATGGAGTACAGCGGGCGCCTGGCAATCGCATAGGAAATGATTTCGCCGCTGTACAGATCCATGATCGGCGACAGATAAAGTTTCTGGCCTCCTACTTTGAATTCGGTCACGTCGGTGGCCCATTTCTGGTTAGGGTATTGCGCTTTGAAATCACGCTTTAGCAGGTTAGGCGCGGCCTTGCCTGTTTCGCCTTTGTAGGAACGGTATTTCTTCACGCGTATCAGGCTCTTCAGGCCTAGCTGCCCCATTAGTTTCTGCACCGTCTTGTGGTTCACAAGATGGCCCGCCCTGCGCAACGCTGCCGTGATGCGACGATAGCCATACCGGCCCTTGTGCTCGTAGAAAGTTGCCTGAATCAGGTCTTTCAGCCCGGCGTATTTGTCATCTGCCAGCAGTACCTTTTGTTGATAGTAAAAAGTGCTGCGTGCCAGACCGGCAAACTTCAGCAGGCCGTCCAGAGAATGTAAAGGCCTCAGTTCCATCACGATTTGCGCTTTTTCTGCTGCGCTATTCGTTGCTTCTTCTGAACCAAGGCATCGAGCTTTTTTAGATAATCGACCTCCATCCGCAGTTGCTTCACCTCGGCAAGCAACTCGTCACGCGAGCGCGATTCATCGTTGATCGGAGCGGAGTTCACAGGGGGAAGGGGCGTCGTCATCTTTCTTGGGCGTCCAACTTTCTTAGGGGGCTTTGAGGATGCGTTAAGAGCACCTTCGTCAAAAAGGCGCTGCCATAGATTGATGATGCCGAACTGACGGATATCGAACAAGGCCGCTGTCTGGCGCAGTGATAATCGCTCATCAT
>NZ_JARVSW010000052.1:0-1203 GCF_030208985.1 Pseudomonas sp. MEJ108 | reverse complement strand
CTAGGGAAACTCTGAAAAAGACTTCCTAATTTGGCAAAATCTCCGGACAACAGTCGCCGAGCTTTTCGATGATGAAACAGATGACCTTCGCCGACGCCGAATACGCCGGCAAGCGCAAGCAGACCCGTAAGGAATTGTTCCTGATCGAGATGGATCAGGTGGTGCCCTGGAAAGGTTTGATTGCCCTGATTGAGCCCTATTATCCAAAAGGAGAAGGTGGCCGTCCCGCCTACCCACTGATGGCGATGCTGCGTGTTCATCTGATGCAGAACTGGTTCGGCTACAGCGATCCGGCGATGGAAGAAGCACTGTATGAGACGACCATCCTGCGTCAGTTTTCAGGCCTGAGCCTGGAGCGCATTCCAGACGAAACCACCATTCTCAACTTCCGTCGTCTGCTGGAAAAGCACGAGTTGGCGACTGGAATTGTCGGCGTAATTAATGGTTATCTGGGCGACCGTGGCTTGTCGTTGCGTCAAGGCACCATCGTCGATGCCACGCTGATTCACGCGCCCAGTTCGACCAAGAACAAAGATGGCAAACGCGACCCTGAGATGCATCAAACCAAGAAAGGTAACCAGTACTATTTCGGCGCCAAGGCTCACATCGGCGCCGACGACGAGTCAGGCCTGGTGCACAGCGTGGTAGTAACAGCGGCCAATGTGGCAGACGTCACGCAGGTTGCCAAACTGCTGCACGGCGAGGAAAACGTAGTCTGCGCCGACGCAGGTTACACCGGGGTCGAGAAGCGCGAAGAACATACTGGGCGCAAGGTCATTTGGCAGATTGCCGCCCGCCGTAGCACTTACAAAAAACACGGGAAACGCAATGTTTTGTACAAGGCGATCCGCAAAATCGAGAAGGCCAAGGCCCAGGTTCGCGCCAAGGTCGAGCATCCGTTTCGGGTAATCAAACGCCAGTTTGGCTATGAAAAAGTGCGCTTTCGGGGCTTGGCCAAGAACACCGCGCAGATGGTGACGTTGTTCGCCCTGTCAAACCTGTGGATGGCCCGCCGACATTTGTTAGCGAGCGCAGGAGAGGTGCGCGTGTAATGCAGGAAATGGTTACTGCAAAGGGCTTTGCAGCGGCCGAAAGAGCTGAAAAACGAAGAAAATTGAGCAAATTTCGACATGCATCGTTTTTTGAAAAGTGCTGAGGACTCGGTAGCCGGAAAACATCCGCCTACTTCAGACCTTCCCTAGG
>NZ_JARVSW010000023.1:0-1245 GCF_030208985.1 Pseudomonas sp. MEJ108 | reverse complement strand
GCAAGCTCGCTTGTGTCTTTGATCAAGGTAAAGTCTGGGGTGAGAGGGGTGGATGGCAAGCTGACAAATCGCGGTGCCTAGAGCACGTGTGGGAGCCAAGCTGCCATCCACTCTTCCCGCTTTGGCTCAAAGCTCGAACAGTTGACTGAGTCCGACCTCGAACAACAAGCGTGAGCCAGGCCAAAGCGCCTCTCACCCTTTATCCTAGAGGTTTTACTCATGTCCGCCTATGCCGGTATTGATGTTTCCAAGGCCACGCTGCAGGTTGCGCTGTTTCCCAAAGCGGATGAGCTGTGTGTACCTAATACTGAAGAAGGTCTCGCCAGCATTGCCGAGTACCTCAGCGCCCATCAGGTTGAGCGCGTTCTTGTTGAAGCCACCGGTGGTTACGAGAAACTGTCGGTAAAGCTTCTGGCTAATGCAGGGTTCAAGGTCCAGCGTATTAACCCTGTTCGCTCACGTCAGTTCGCTCTGGCCATGGGCAAGCGTGCCAAGACCGATCCAATCGACGCGCAAATGCTGGCCATGTTCGCCTCCAGCCTGGAAGCGAAGGGCTTCGCAAAGCCTGACGAGGAGCGCGAAGTCCTGCTTGAGCTGGTGAACTTGCGCAACAACCTGCTTCAACAACGTGACGACAACCGGCGCCGTATCAAACAGGCCATATTGCCCAGCGTGGTGGACATTTACCTTGCGTTGGAAGCCAGCCTCAAAGTGCAGATCAAAGCGGTAGATCAGCTTGTCGATGCACAAGCGCGCAAGGTCGACTCAGAACTGCTGCAGCGGCTGCATGCCGTAAAGGGCGTAGGCCCAGTGACAATCGCCAGCCTGTTCTGCTACCTGCCAGAGCTGGGTGACCTGAGTCGTGGACAAATCGCAGCGTTAGCCGGTGTGGCACCGTATAACAACGACAGTGGCAGCAAGGCCGGCAAGCGGCAGATCTACGGTGGGCGGACGAAACTGCGCCGTGCGACCTACATGTGTGCGCTGGTGATGGTGCGCTATAACGCCGATTTCAAGGAGCGGTATGCGAGGCTGCGTGCCAAAGGCAAGTGCGCGAAAGTGGCCCTGGTGGCCTGCATGCGGGTGTTGCTGATACGCCTGAACGCCATGGTGCGCGACGGAACACCATGGCGTGATCATGCGGTTTGAATGGGGCGGGCTTTGCCTGCCATCGCGGAATCTATCCGCGATGGCATTATAAAATGCCCATTCATCGGGGGATGATGAAAGACAGTTGGCTCCCAC
>NZ_JARVSW010000064.1:0-1432 GCF_030208985.1 Pseudomonas sp. MEJ108 | reverse complement strand
TGGACTGCCCCCCGAAAGTTGGACAGTTTTAGCTCGCCGCCTGAGCCCTGTATTTTACGGGGCTCAAGCCGTTTAGCTTCAGCTTGATGCGGTCATTGTTGTAGTAGCGGATGTACTCATCCAGACCTGCCTTCAGCTCTTCTATGCTTTCAAATCGTTTCAAATAGAAAAACTCGGACTTCAGCGTACCAAAGAAGCTTTCCATTGCGGCATTGTCCAGGCAATTTCCCTTACGAGACATGCTTTGCTTTACACCCTTTACCGCCAGTTTCTGACGGTACTGCGCGTGTTGATACTGCCAGCCCTGATCCGAGTGCATCACAAGCTTCGGCTCGTCCTGCAACTGCTGGAGAGCCTTGTCCAGCATATTGGTGACCAGCTCGAAGCACGGCCTGGTAGACACTTCGTACGCCACGATCTCACCGTTGTACAGGTCCATCACGGGCGAGAGATACAGCTTTCGATTGGCCACTTTAAACTCGGTCACATCGGTCACCCATTTCTGGTTCGGGCGTTGCGCCGTGAACTTGCGCTCCAGCAAATTCGGCGCAATTTTCCCGACGGTGCCCTTATAGGAGCGGTACTTCTTGGGTCGCACAACTGATCTCAGGCCCAGTTCAGCCATCAATCGCTCCACAACCTTCTTGTTGACCAACGTGCCTGAGTTGCGAATGACCGCCGTGATACGCCGAGCCCCATAAAGACCTCTCTCCTCGTGATAAACACGCTCTATCTCCTGCTTCAGAGCTGCATCTGGATCGGGTCTGGATTGCACCTGAGCCTGATAGTAAAACGTGCTGCGCGCCAGGCCCGCCAGCGTCAGAAGGGCGCACATCGGAAACCGGTTCCTCAGTTGTTTGACGATCAGGGCTTTTTCTTTTGCCGTCGTTGCTGCTCCTTCAACTCTTCCAACTTTTTTAGGTAAGCGTTCTCCATGCGCAGGTATTCAAGCTCGGCCATTAACTGGTCGCGTGTCTTGTGCGTATCGTCAGCGGTTACGGGTTCGGTGGGATAAGGCTTCTTGGGCATGGCAGCAGGCTTTCTTCTTGTGGGAACACGCGGGGCTAGACCGTCACTGTAATGCTGCTGTTCCCAAATGACTATTTGGCCAGGATCACCAATACCAAAATGCGCTGCGGTCTGGCGAAGCGACAGCCCGTGCTCGCGCTTGTGCTCAAGCACTGAGCGTTTGAAGGCTTTACTGTACCGAAGACCAGGCTTGCGATGGCCTGTGTGCCCATGGCTCTTGTAATTGGCGACCCAGCGTCGAAGCAGGCTGAAATCGATCGAGAACTGACTGGCCACCTTACGAAAGCCGATGTTGCCTTCAAGGTACGCTTTGACGACGGTGAGTTTGAATTGCTCTGAATACTTGGCCATTTGAACACCCCCATTAGGTCGGATTGGTGTCCAACTTCTTGGGGGCAGTCCA
>NZ_JARVSW010000038.1:0-1664 GCF_030208985.1 Pseudomonas sp. MEJ108 | reverse complement strand
GGCCCAGACTGTGTAAAAACCCAAGGTAAACCTTTGCTATGATTCCCCAGGATTTCATTGCAAGGGTTGCCCATGAAACGCTTCATTCAAGGTGAACACAGAGGTCAAAGTACCTTGCTTCCCGAGAGTCTCGACGATTACGTCAGCGACACCAATCCGGTGCGCGTTGTCGATGTCTTTGTGGATGAGCTCGACCTGATCACCTTGGGTTTTGAAAGCGCTGTCCCCGCTGAAACGGGCCGACCGGCCTACCATCCTGCAGTCATGCTGAAGATCTACATCTACGGCTATCTCAACCGTATCCAGTCAAGCCGACGCCTTGAGCGCGAGGCGCAGCGCAACGTCGAGCTGATGTGGTTGACCGGTCGCCTGATGCCGGATTTCAAGACCATCGCCAACTTTCGCAAAGACAACGCAAAGGGCATTCGAGGAGTCTGTCGGCAGTTTGTCGTGCTGTGTCAACAATTGGGGCTTTTCTCGGAGCATTTCGTTGCCATCGATGGCAGTAAATTCAAGGCGGTCAATCACCGCGATCGCAATTTCACCAGTGCCAAACTGAAGCGTCGGATGGAAGAGATTGAATCAAGCATTGCCCTTTATCTAAAGGGGCTGGATGCGGCTGATCGGGAAGAGCCCAAGACTGCAGGCCCCAAAGGCGGCCTAGAGGAGAAGATCGCCAAATTGAAGGAGCAAATGAAGGCGTTGCAGACCATCGAGGTACAGCTTGAAGAATCCCCGGACAAACAAATTTCGCTGACCGATCCGGACGCGCGCTCAATGATGAGCAGTGGGGGAAAAGGTATCGTGGGTTACAACGTACAGACCGCGGTGGATACCAAGCACCATTTGATCGTCGCGCACGAGGTGATCAATGTGGGTCACGACCTTGATCAACTTAGTTCGATGGCCCAGCAGGCCCGTGAGGTGATGCAAGTCGAATCGTTGTCGGTGGTGGCGGACCGCGGGTATTACAAAAGCGGAGAAATCCTGGCCTGTCACGAGGCAGGGATCACAGCTTATGTGCCAAAAACGCTGAGCTCGCGGGCCAAATTTGATGGCCGTTTCGGCAATGACGAGTTTGTTTACGACGCGGACAACGATGTGTACGTCTGCCCCGCCAATCAAGTGCTGATCTGGCGCAACTCTTACATCGACAAGGGCAAGAAGCTGGACGTTTACTGGCGCTCCAACTGCCAGGCCTGCTCGATAAAGGCGCAATGCACACCGGCCAGAGAGCGAAAAATTCGGCGCTGGGAACATGAGGCAGTACTGGAAGAAATGCAGGCCCGCCTGGCTAACGCGCCGCAGGTAATGACCATCCGCAAGCAGACCGTCGAGCACCCCTTCGGGACTCTCAAGCAGTGGATGGGTGCAACGCATTTTCTGACGCGACGGCTTGGCGGAGTGAGCACCGAAATGAGTTTGAACGTGCTTGCTTATAACTTGAAGCGGGTAATGAACATCCTCGGCACGCAGAATCTTGTAAAAGCGCTGGCGGCTTGAAAAGCCTCCATTGCGCCCGATAAAAGGGGCTGTAAAGCGCTATTAACGGCCTTAAGGGCGGATTAGAGCGATGGCAGGACTTTCAAGGCGTTCCGGCTAGCCAAGTATCGTCTGCGCTACGCGCAGCCGATACTTGGGCTGGTTTTTACACACTCTGGGCC
>NZ_JARVSW010000047.1:0-1825 GCF_030208985.1 Pseudomonas sp. MEJ108 | reverse complement strand
GAACTGCCGTTGACGCCGAACCGCAAGCTCGACCGCAAGGCCTTGCCGGCTCCGGATGCTGATGCGCTGATCAGCCGTGGCTATGAAGCCCCACAAGGCGAAACCGAAACGCAGATCGTGGCTATCTGGCAAGACCTGCTGGGCATTGAGCAGGTCGGGCGTCACGACCATTTTTTCGAGCTCGGTGGCCACTCACTGCTGGCCGTCTCTCTGATCGAGCGTCTGCGCAAGCAGGGCCTGAATCTCAACGTAAAGACTGTATTCACTGCGCCTACCGTGCGTGAAATGGCCTTGGCTATCAGTCAGGACAAACACGTTCTGTTCCAGGTACCCGCCAACCGCATTCCAGCCCATTGCACGCAATTGACGCCAGACATGTTGCCGCTGGTGGAACTGAGCGTCGCTCAGATTGAATTGATCACCTCCGCCGTTGCCGGCGGAGCCGCCAATATCCAGGACATCTACCCGCTGGCACCGCTTCAGGACGGCATCCTGTTCCATTACCTGCTGAATCGTGAGCGCGACGCCTACCTGATGCGCTCGATGATCGAGTTCGACAGCCGTGCGCGCCTTGACGCCTTTCTTGAGGGCCTGCAAACGGTTATCGACCGCCATGACATCCTGCGCAGCTCGGTGCATTGGATCGGCCTGCCGCAAGCGGTGCAAGTGGTGCACCGCCAGGCGCAATTGCCTGTCCATACCCTCACCCTGACGCCGGAGGAAGACGCACTCAGTCAGCTGGACCGGCTAAGTGATCCAGGTCGTCTGCGCCTGGATCTGCGACAGGCCCCGCTGCTGCTGGCCTACATTGCTCGCGACCCAAACTCGGAACGTTGGCTACTGGCGCTGATTGATCATCACATGATCAGCGACCACGTCACCGTAGAACTCATACTCGAAGAAATTCGCCTGTTGATGCGAGGCCAGAGCGCAGACCTGCTGCCACCGCAGCCTTACCGGGATTTTGTCGCACAGACCCTCGCCAGCCCTTCAAGTGCCCACGAAGCTTACTTCACACGCCGCCTGGCTGATGTTGATTCACCCACCGCTCCTTTCGAACTGCTGGAAGTTCAGGGCGACGGCAATGACGTCGAAGAGGCCAAACTGGCATTGAACAGTGACCTTTGCATACGTATTCGGACTCAGGCCCGGGAGCGCGGCATGTCCCCGGCGGTTCTGTTCCATGTCGCCTGGGCCCAGGTGATGGCCCGTTGTACCGGTCGCGATGACGTGGTGTTCGGCACCGTGGTCACCGGCCGCCTGCAAGGTACGGCCGGCGCCGAGCGGGCCATGGGCATGTTCATGAACACCCTGCCGGTCCGCGTGCAACTGACCACACAAGGCGCCCAGGAACTGGTCATGGCCACACACCGTGATCTCAGCGAATTACTGAGCCACGAGCAGGCGTCACTGGCCCTGGCCCAACGTTGCAGTAGCGTGGCCACAGGGGTGCCGTTGTTCTCCAGCCTGCTCAATTACCGGCACCAGGGCGAGGACAGCCGGTTGCAATGGCCGGGCATGCGCCTGCTCGACGGCACCGAGCGGACCAACTATCCGCTGTGCTTGTCGGTCAACGATTACGGCAGTGAGCTCGACCTGATAATACACAGCATGCAGCCCGCAAATCCGCAACGCCTGTGCGCCATGATGCAGTGCGCGCTGGAGCAACTGACCGACGCGCTGGCGCACACACCGCAGATGGCCGTTACGCAGCTGGATGTGCTGCCTGCCGCCGAGCGCAACCTGCTGCTGGAGACCTTCAACCAGACGCGCCAGGACTACCCGACGGACCTGTGCATTCAGCACCTGTTCGAAGCACAGGTCC
>NZ_JARVSW010000007.1:0-2611 GCF_030208985.1 Pseudomonas sp. MEJ108 | reverse complement strand
TTCGACGCAAATTGCTTGGGTGTTATATGGTCAAGCCTCACGGGCAATTAGTATTGGTTAGCTCAACGCCTCACAGCGCTTACACACCCAACCTATCAACGTCGTAGTCTTCGACGGCCCTTCAGGGAACTCAAGGTTCCAGTGAGATCTCATCTTGAGGCAAGTTTCCCGCTTAGATGCTTTCAGCGGTTATCTTTTCCGAACATAGCTACCCGGCAATGCCACTGGCGTGACAACCGGAACACCAGAGGTTCGTCCACTCCGGTCCTCTCGTACTAGGAGCAGCCCCTCTCAAATCTCAAACGTCCACGGCAGATAGGGACCGAACTGTCTCACGACGTTCTAAACCCAGCTCGCGTACCACTTTAAATGGCGAACAGCCATACCCTTGGGACCGGCTTCAGCCCCAGGATGTGATGAGCCGACATCGAGGTGCCAAACACCGCCGTCGATATGAACTCTTGGGCGGTATCAGCCTGTTATCCCCGGAGTACCTTTTATCCGTTGAGCGATGGCCCTTCCATACAGAACCACCGGATCACTAAGACCTACTTTCGTACCTGCTCGACGTGTCTGTCTCGCAGTCAAGCGCGCTTTTGCCTTTATACTCTACGACCGATTTCCGACCGGTCTGAGCGCACCTTCGTACTCCTCCGTTACTCTTTAGGAGGAGACCGCCCCAGTCAAACTACCCACCATACACTGTCCTCGATCCGGATAACGGACCTGAGTTAGAACCTCAAAGTTGCCAGGGTGGTATTTCAAGGTTGGCTCCACGCAGACTGGCGTCCACGCTTCAAAGCCTCCCACCTATCCTACACAAGCAAATTCAAAGTCCAGTGCAAAGCTATAGTAAAGGTTCACGGGGTCTTTCCGTCTAGCCGCGGATACACTGCATCTTCACAGCGATTTCAATTTCACTGAGTCTCGGGTGGAGACAGCGCCGCCATCGTTACGCCATTCGTGCAGGTCGGAACTTACCCGACAAGGAATTTCGCTACCTTAGGACCGTTATAGTTACGGCCGCCGTTTACCGGGGCTTCGATCAAGAGCTTCGCTTGCGCTAACCCCATCAATTAACCTTCCGGCACCGGGCAGGCGTCACACCCTATACGTCCACTTTCGTGTTTGCAGAGTGCTGTGTTTTTAATAAACAGTCGCAGCGGCCTGGTATCTTCGACCGGCAGGGGCTTACGCAGTAAATGCTTCACCTCCACCGGCGCACCTTCTCCCGAAGTTACGGTGCCATTTTGCCTAGTTCCTTCACCCGAGTTCTCTCAAGCGCCTTGGTATTCTCTACCCAACCACCTGTGTCGGTTTGGGGTACGGTTCCTGGTTACCTGAAGCTTAGAAGCTTTTCTTGGAAGCATGGCATCAACCACTTCGTGTTCTAAAAGAACACTCGTCATCAGCTCTCGGCCTTAAGATCCCGGATTTACCTAAGATCTCAGCCTACCACCTTAAACCTGGACAACCAACGCCAGGCTGGCCTAGCCTTCTCCGTCCCTCCATCGCAATAACCAGAAGTACAGGAATATTAACCTGTTTTCCATCGACTACGCTTTTCAGCCTCGCCTTAGGGACCGACTAACCCTGCGTCGATTAACGTTGCGCAGGAAACCTTGGTCTTTCGGCGTGGGTGTTTTTCACACCCATTGTCGTTACTCATGTCAGCATTCGCACTTCTGATACCTCCAGCAAGCTTCTCAACTCACCTTCACAGGCTTACAGAACGCTCCTCTACCGCATCATCCTAAGATGATACCCGTAGCTTCGGTGCATGGTTTGAGCCCCGTTACATCTTCCGCGCAGGCCGACTCGACTAGTGAGCTATTACGCTTTCTTTAAAGGGTGGCTGCTTCTAAGCCAACCTCCTAGCTGTCTAAGCCTTCCCACATCGTTTCCCACTTAACCATGACTTTGGGACCTTAGCTGACGGTCTGGGTTGTTTCCCTTTTCACGACGGACGTTAGCACCCGCCGTGTGTCTCCCATGCTCGGCACTTGTAGGTATTCGGAGTTTGCATCGGTTTGGTAAGTCGGGATGACCCCCTAGCCGAAACAGTGCTCTACCCCCTACAGTGATACATGAGGCGCTACCTAAATAGCTTTCGAGGAGAACCAGCTATCTCCGAGCTTGATTAGCCTTTCACTCCGATCCACAGGTCATCCGCTAACTTTTCAACGGTAGTCGGTTCGGTCCTCCAGTTAGTGTTACCCAACCTTCAACCTGCCCATGGATAGATCGCCCGGTTTCGGGTCTATTCCCAGCGACTAGACGCCCTATTAAGACTCGCTTTCGCTACGCCTCCCCTATTCGGTTAAGCTCGCCACTGAAAATAAGTCGCTGACCCATTATACAAAAGGTACGCAGTCACCCAACAAAGTGGGCTCCCACTGCTTGTACGCATACGGTTTCAGGATCTATTTCACTCCGCTCTCCGCGGTTCTTTTCGCCTTTCCCTCACGGTACTGGTTCACTATCGGTCAGTCAGTAGTATTTAGCCTTGGAGGATGGTCCCCCCATATTCAGACAAGGTTTCTCGTGCCCCGTCCTACTCGATTTCATTGCAAAGGGATTTTCGCGTACAGGGCTATCACCCACTATGGCC
>NZ_JARVSW010000040.1:0-211766 GCF_030208985.1 Pseudomonas sp. MEJ108 | reverse complement strand
AACTGACGGATATCGAACAAGGCCGCTGTCTGGCGCAGTGATAATCGCTCATCATACATGCGCTTCAAAACAGCTAGCTTGAATTCGTCACTGTAACGCTGCCGCCTTTTCTCTTTAAGAGCGGCTGGGCCGTGGATCTGATAAGCCGCGACCCACTGACGAAGGCAGGAAAAGTCCACATCGTGGCGACGCGCAACATCCCTCAAACCTGCCTTGCCGGCACAATACTCTTTCACGGCTGCGAGTTTTGCCTGCTCTGTATATTTACCCATGACGCCTCCAAAGGTTGCATCCAACCTTCGGGGGTCACACCAGAGCGTGAGGAACGATAGGCGTCCGCAAGGTCACCACCGTGCCCATGCCCCACGCACCGGGACGTCACGCAGTTCACCATCGTGCCCATGCTCCAGCGTGGGCATGCCGTTCTGGACGCTCTGCGTCCTATCCTGACTGTGCGAAGCGTCAGGAACGCTGGGGCGTGGGAACCAGAGATGAGCGCCCAACAAAAAGCCCGCATCGCTGCGGGCTTTTTGTTGGGCCAATCCTAGAAGCGGAACACTTCAAGATCGGTGCGTATGGGGGAAGCCAGCGGAATTCTTGGCTTGTCAGGCTCTTTGGCCTTGGCGACAGGCGTTTTTTTCGGCTCATCGAGCGCCTGCCAGGAAATCGGCTTGATCGCCGTGCTGACCTGATCAGCCAGGCGCTGCAACAGCATGCCCTGGGCCTTGACCTGATCGGCAGAGCTGCCAGCATGGACTTGTTCCAGGTGAACCAGTCGGCTGTCACGGACATGGCCCTTACGGTCCAGAAGACGCCATTGCGCATCCAGTACCGCAGGCTGCTTGGCCCCGGAGTCCAGACGGGTGATGGACAGCACGACCTGAACATCGGGCGTGAAACTGGCCGTCGCAGGCGCCATGACGACGCGCTGGCTGTCGAGCTTCCAGGCCAGCTGACGCAAGAGCAACTGATCTATATCCGAAGACAGGTTGCCCGCCCAGCGCCCATCGGACGAAGCGGTCAAGGTCCCGTCAGGCTGGCGTTGCAGCAGGGTTTCGCGTTGCAGATAGTCGGCCACCGAAACAGGACCCAGCAAAACTGCCAGACCACTACTCTGTTTCGGCTGACCAGGCTCACCACTATCGAGCTGATAAAGCGCGGTCGGCTGGCGCACACTGCAACCAGCCAGACCCAGAACGCCAGTCATCAGCAGGATCAAGGGAAGGCGTAGAAAATTCATCATCCCATCCAGGTGGCCGTCCAGAGACAGGCCACAGTATAAGTACTTTCAAGACCCATGCAGGCACTGAGCCACGCATGCACCCCAAGACCCCATATCATCCGTGAATATGCACCATGACTCCAGCGATTATGCATCGTACTTCATGGCAAAACGAAGAACCTTGGTGCCAGATCAATGTTTTCAGCTATTTTCCACCAATAATGCATCGACCCTCTGGAAGCCCCTTGGCAGTTTATTGCCACGTCTGCCGCGCTCCCCCTTGTAATGTTCGAGGTCTTCAGGTTTCAGCGACAGCGTTCGTTTGCCCGCCTGAAGTACCAGCGTAGCGCCTTGTCCGATCACCGCAAGATCGGTCACATACTCTTCACGACTGGCCACCCGCTCGCCCGGAATGCCAATGATCTTGTTGCCCTTGCCTTTGCCCAACTGCGGCAAATCGCTGATCTTGAACACCAGCAGGCGGCCTTCGGTGGTCACCGCCGCCAGCCAGTTCTGCTCACGATCAGGCACAGGGCGAGGCAGGATGACTTTCGCCCCGGCCGGCAGGCTCAGCAGCGCCTTGCCCGCCTTGTTCTTGGCTTGCAGGTCTTCGCCTTTGACGACAAAACCATAACCGGCATCCGACGCGATCACGTACAACGCATCATCTTCCGGCAGCAATACGCATTCGAAGGTCGCACCCGGTGGCGGTTGCAGCTTGCCCGTCAGCGGCTCGCCCTGGCCCCGCGCGGATGGCAGGGTGTGGGCGGCAACCGAATAGCTGCGCCCGGTCGAGTCGATGAACACGGCGAACTGATTGGAGCGGCCGATGGACGAGGTCTTGAAACCATCCCCGGCTTTATAAGAAAGCCCGGTCGCATCGATGTCGTGGCCCTTGGCACAGCGTACCCAGCCTTTTTCCGACAGCACGACAGTCACCGGCTCGGTGGGCATCAATTCGTTTTCAGACAGCGCCTTGGCTTCGGCACGGGCAACGATGGGCGAACGACGCTCGTCGCCATAGGTTTCAGCGTCGGCAATCAGTTCGGCACGCACCAGCTTGCGCAGCTTGGACTCACTGCTCAACAGCGCCAGAAGCTTGGCCTGCTCTTTGCGCAGGGCATCCTGTTCGCTGCGCAGCTTCATCTCTTCCAGGCGCGCCAACTGACGCAGACGGGTGTCGAGGATGTAATCGGCCTGAATTTCCGACAGATCGAAACGCGCAATCAGCTCCGCCTTCGGATGCTCGGCGGTACGGATGATGTGAATCACTTCATCGAGGTTCAGGTAAGCCGTGAGCAAACCGTCCAACAGGTGCAGACGATGCTCGACCTTGTCCAGACGGAATTGCAGACGGCGACGCACCGTACCGATGCGGAACGTCAGCCATTCGCCGAGCAGTGTCTTGAGGTTCTTGAGCTGCGGCTTGCCATCCAGACCGATGATGTTGATGTTCACCCGGTAACTGGATTCCAGCTCGGTAGTGGCGAACAGGTGCTGCATCAGCTCGTCCAGCTCAACCCGATTGGAGCGCGGGATGATCACGATACGGCAAGGGTTTTCGTGGTCCGACTCGTCGCGCAGGTCGGCAACCATCGGCAGTTTCTTGGCCTGCATCTGCGCGGCGATCTGTTCCAGCACCTTGGCACCGGAGACCTGATGCGGCAGTGCGGTGACGATAATGTCGCCATCTTCGATACGGTAAACCGCACGCATGCGCACCGAGCCACGCCCGGTCTCGTAGATTTTCAGCAGGTCGGCACGCGGCGTGATGATTTCCGCTTCGGTCGGATAGTCCGGCCCGAGAATGTGCTCGCACAGCTCCGGAACCGTAGCCTTGGGATCGTCCAGCAGACGAACGCAGGCACTGGCGACTTCGCGCAGGTTATGCGGCGGCACATCGGTCGCCATACCGACGGCAATGCCGGTGGTGCCATTGAGCAGGATGTTCGGCAGACGTGCCGGCAACACCGCGGGTTCGTCCAGCGTGCCGTCAAAGTTCGGCACCCAGTCAGCGGTGCCCTGACCCAGTTCACTGAGCAGGACTTCCGAGTAGCGCGACAGACGCGCCTCGGTGTAGCGCATGGCGGCAAAGGATTTGGGATCATCCGGCGCACCCCAGTTGCCCTGCCCGTCCACCAGCGTGTAGCGATAGCTGAACGGCTGAGCCATCAGCACCATCGCCTCGTAACAGGCCGAGTCGCCGTGCGGGTGGAACTTGCCGAGCACGTCGCCGACGGTACGCGCCGACTTCTTGTGCTTGGCGTCGGCACCCAGGCCCAGTTCGCTCATCGCGTAGATGATGCGTCGCTGAACAGGCTTCAGGCCGTCACCGATATGCGGCAAGGCACGGTCCATGATCACGTACATGGAGTAGTTGAGGTAGGCCTGTTCGGTGAAGTCCGCCAGTGATCGGCGTTCTACACCATCCAGGCTGAGGTCAAGGGAGTCGCTCATGCGGGCCTCATCATTTCGTTGACTGGCGCAGCAGCAAATTGCCGCCACGCTGTGTGAATTCGAGTTGTTTCATTGCGCTCATACCCAGCAGCACCTGTTCACCGTCCAGACCGGGTGCCACCAGGGCACGCACATTGGTCAGGACGATATCGCCCAGTTGCAAGCGGTCAAGCGTGGTTCGAAAACCCTGACTGTTACCATTGGCCGTACTGACCGTGACCGGAAAGCCACGCTTGAGCCCCAGGCGGTCAGCCATATCACCGGGTACGGCCACATCGGTCGCCCCGGTGTCGATCATGAACTCCGCTGTCCGGCCGTTGATCTGGCCTGTCGTGACGAAGTGCCCCTGTCGATTGCCTGCCAGCTGCACTTCTATATAGCCGTCACCGTGTTGCGAGGTGACCACGGCGTTGGGATTCTGCTGCCGGTCTTCCCAATCGCCGAAAAAGCGCGTCGCGAGAAACAGACCGGCCGCCCAAGCCATGATCATCAGCACCTTGCCAGCGCGCTTGCCGGGCTGCACGTCGCTCACTGCCCGGCACTCCAGCCCGCCTCAGGCGCAGCGAAACGCCAGACGATCGGGCGTTTCTCACCGTCGGCACGCACACCGAAATTATTGTCGATGCCGATCCACGCGCCCTTCTCGTCCACCACCAGTGCCTCGGTCAGCCCGTAGGGTTGATCGTAACGACGCGACGGCACCATGGCTTCCTTGGCGAACGACCAGCAACGCTCGACCTGCCCGGTTTCGAGATCACGCCGACAGATGCGATACACCGCACGTTCCAGCGTGAACAGCTTGCCGTTGTACAACGACACATCAGAAAAATCCGTCGACACCTTTTTGCTGCCCTGCTCCGGCGGCAACGCGTCCAGACCGGACTCGGACAGCAGCACGCAGCTTTGCCCGCAGGTCCACTGCTCCTTGTCGCGTTGCACCACCAGCAAGCCGCGCTTCTCGCGTTCGGCCGCCAGCCAGAGACGGTCGCCTGCCGGACTGACGGCAATCCCTTCGAAAATCGCGTTGAAACGCTGCAACATGCCCTGAGCCCGCGCCTGATCCACCAGTTCCTTCGGCAAATCCAGCCAGAACGGTTTGCCACTCACCGGAACCTTGAGCACCGTGCCATAAGCCTCGCTGACCAGATAGCGATTGCCGGCTGCATCACAGCTGACACCCTCGAAATCCAGACTACCGCCGCGTATCAGCGCGGAAAGCCCGGCCATGAAACGCAACTTCAACGGCAGATAGCTTTGTGGCGCAGGTGCGTCAATATGATGTGACTGAGCCTTCCAGGTGTCTTGCGACACATCCAGGCTGTACAGCACATCGTCGTCACGGTCGGACACGGTCCACAACTGGCCATTGCACATCGCCAGACCTGACAGATTGCCACCCGCCATGTCGTCCACCGGATGCTCGGATTGCAGCTTCAGGGCCTCGAGTGGCGCAGCGACAACCGGCGCGGCAATCAGGATCAGGGCGGCGAGCCAGGCTCGTATCAAGTCAGGACCTCGGCAAGGTTGCCCTTGGATTCGAGCCAGGACTTGCGATCACCTGCACGCTTCTTAGCCAGCAACATGTCCATCATTTCCGACGTGGCTGCGAAATCATCCAGCGTGAGCTGCACCAGGCGCCGGGTGTTCGGGTCCATGGTGGTTTCGCGCAACTGCGGCGGGTTCATTTCACCCAGGCCCTTGAATCGGGTGACCTGCGGCTTGCCACGTTTCTTTTCAGCGACCAGACGGTCAAGGATCCCGTCACGCTCGGCTTCGTCCAGCGCGTAGTAGATTTCCTTGCCGAGGTCGATCCGGTACAGCGGCGGCATGGCGACGTACACATGCCCGGCGTCAACCAACGGGCGGAAGTGCTGCACGAATAACGCACACAGCAGCGTCGCAATGTGCAGACCGTCCGAGTCGGCGTCAGCCAGGATGCAGATCTTGCCGTAACGCAACTGGCTGATATCGGCTGCGCCGGGGTCAACCCCGATGGCCACGGCAATGTTGTGGACTTCCTGACTGGCGAGCACTTCGCCGCCATCGACTTCCCAGGTGTTGAGGATTTTGCCGCGCAGCGGCAGGATCGCCTGGAACTCCTTGTCGCGAGCCTGCTTGGCGGAACCGCCGGCAGAATCACCCTCGACCAGAAACAGTTCGGAGCGTGCCGGGTCCTGTCCGGCACAGTCGGCCAGCTTGCCCGGCAATGCCGGCCCTTGGGTGATGCGCTTGCGCTCGACCTTCTTGCTCGCCTTGAGGCGCCGACCGGCGTTGTTGATCGCCAGATCGGCCAGTTGCAGGCCCAGCTCGGAGTGCGTGTTGAGCCACAGGCTGAACGCATCCTTGACCACGCCGGAGACGAACGCCGCCGCTTCACGGGACGACAGACGTTCCTTGGTCTGCCCGGAGAACTGCGGCTCCTGCATTTTCATCGACAGGACGAAGGCAATGCGTTCCCAGACGTCTTCCGGGGCCAGCTTCACACCACGCGGCAACAGGTTGCGGAACTCGCAGAACTCGCGCATGGCATCCAGCAAACCCTGGCGCAAGCCGTTCACGTGGGTGCCGCCCTGCGCGGTCGGGATCAGGTTGACGTAGCTTTCCTGAACGCTGTCACCCCCTTCGGGCAGCCACAGCAGCGCCCAGTCGACCGCTTCCTTGTTACCGGTGAAGCTGCCGCAGAACGGCTCGTCCGGCAGGCGCAGGAACTCGGTGACCGAGTCCTGCAGGTAGGAGCGCAGGCCGTCTTCGTAATGCCACTCGACTTTCTCGCCGCTGGATTTGTCTTCGAAGCTGACCAGCAGGCCCGGGCACAGAACTGCCTTGGCCTTGAGCACATGCTTGAGACGGCTGACAGAAAACTTCGGTGTATCGAAATACTTCGGATCGGGGGCGAAATAGACGCTGGTCCCGGTGTTGCGCTTGCCGACGGTGCCGACGACCGCCAGTTCGGTGGCCTTGTAGCCGTCAGCGAAGGTCATCTCATATTCGTTGCCATCACGCTTGACCCGCACCCGAACCTGAGTGGACAGCGCGTTGACCACGGAAATGCCCACGCCGTGCAGGCCGCCGGAGAACTGATAGTTCTTGTTGGAGAACTTGCCGCCTGCGTGAAGCTTGGTGAGGATCAGCTCGACGCCGGACACGCCTTCTTCCGGGTGGATGTCCACCGGCATGCCGCGGCCGTCGTCGGACACCTCGAGCGAATTGTCGGCATGAAGGATGACCTGTACCGAACGCGCGTGGCCGGCCAGGGCTTCGTCGACGCTGTTGTCGATGACTTCCTGAGCCAGGTGGTTGGGCCGCGAGGTGTCGGTGTACATGCCCGGACGTTTACGAACCGGATCGAGGCCCGAGAGGACTTCGATGGCGTCTGCGTTATAAGAGCTAGCGCTGGGATTGGCCATGGGTTCTCGATATCAATCTTTCATGGAATTTCGGGGGTTCAATGTTCTTGCATTCATGTGACCGGGCATCGATCACCTACAGCGCCGACAGATCGATCTTCTGCAACAGATCGGGGGCAAATCCGGCAACGGTCAGCAGTGCTGGCATGTGCTCGGCAAAGCCCTGAAAGCTGTGGTCGCCGCCCGCCTGAATACGCAAGGCGCAGCTGCGGTAAAACTTCTCGGCACGACGATAATCGAGCGTCTCGTCACCGGTCTGCAACCACACCTGAAACTGCTGCGGATCCTGCGGCGCGGGTACCTCCAGCTCGGCCAGCGCCCGAATATGGTCTTCGGTCAACTGCCACTGCTCGCCGGTGTACAGGTTCTGTTGCACGCCGAGAAACCCGTCGAACAGCTGATGCGGATTGACTGCCGGGTTGATCAGCACCGCCTTGAGGCCGTGCCGCTGCGCCAAATGAGTCGCATAGTAGCCGCCGAGGGAGCTGCCGACCAGTAATGGCCGTCCCAGCGCCGTGATGGCCGCTTCAAGCTGGAGCATGGCCTGACGCGGATGGTGATGCAGTTCAGGGACTTGCAGACGATCAGCCAGACCCAGGGACTTCATCAGCGCGCTCAACTGACAGGCCTTTCTCGACAGGGCCGAGCTGTTCAAGCCATGGATGTATAGCAGTGAAGGTGTATCGCTCGTCACGCTGTCGCTCCCGGGTGCAAGGCAAAGCCGTGTAGTTTACAGGGACTTACGCTACAGCACCTCACCGGAAACGTATCCGCCTGCCCGATCAATAGCCGGTGCCGCCGTAATCGACCTCGAATTCCAGGCCGACCACTCGGGAAACAGCCGTTTCCAGCCGTCCATCGTCGTGCAGTCGCAGCCAGCGATAGCCCGGCGCCGTGGTGTCCACCTTGAAATCGGCACTGCCCGGGGCGAACTGAATACAGGTCGAGGGCGACGCCAGCAGGCGCACACCGTTACGCATCTGGTCGAACTCCTGATGCACATGCCCCCACAGTATGGCGCGAACCTGTGCAAAACGATCGAGCACAGCAAATAACGCATCGGCATTGCGCAAGCCGATCGGCGCCATCCACTCACAACCAATAGCCACCGGGTGATGGTGCAAACAGATCAGATGATGCCGATCAGGCGCTTCGCTCAGCGACTGCTCCAGCAACTGCAATTGCGTGTCCGCGAGAAAACCCGGCACCGAACCAGGCACCGCCGAATCCAGCAGCGTCACCCGCCATTGACCGATATCCACCACAGGGTCGAGCAGCCCGTTATGCTGCGCAACCTGCTCCATCTGCGGCAGTTCGTCGTGATTACCGGCGAACCAGCGCGCTGGCGCATCGATCCGCCCGCTTATCCGACGAAACGCTTGGTAAGACTCGACGCTGCCGTCTTGGGAGATATCGCCGCTGGCGACCACAAGATCAATGTGCGGCTGCTCGGCCAGCACTCGATCAACGACTTTTTCCAGACTGTCGCGGGTGCTCATACCCAACAACGCACCGTCCGCCTCGGCGAACAAGTGGCTGTCGGACAGCTGGACCAGCAAAACTGACGACGAAAGGGCTGCGCTCGGCAAGACCGTCTCCCAGAGAGGATTCAGCGCGATTATGTGATGCGGCAGCGAGCGGGTAAACCGGGAATGTGCGTGCGGACGAGCATTTGGTCACATTTGCTGATTCGCTCGGTGCTTGAGCACAATTGAAGCAATAAGTCCGGCCGAAACCATGCCTGCCAGTCCCGCACCCAAGAGATAGCTCAACACGCGCTCATAAGGCATTCCGGGCCAGAGATATCCCGCCAGCAAAAGCTCCAGGGCAACACCAAGAATCATTCCTGCCAATCCAGCCAGATGAACGATCCACGGCATGAGCCTCAAAGACAGAATACCGATGACCGCTCCGATAATGGCCATATACAGCGAGTGCTCCCCACGCAGAGTGCTGCCTGTCAGGATTATCAGTCCGACATATAGGAGAAGGCCGAAGATGAGTCCAGTGAAACCACCAATCAAAGCCCGATAGATAATCATCGCCATCTCACTGGACAATTGGTAATCATGGATTCCCGAGAGCCGCCAGCACTGAAAATCTCTTCGACATAAGAAACACAATTATTGGGGATGCCAAACCAGTGCCACGGCTTGGCGCTAAGCTCCTCAAGCTTGCGCTGCGCCGCATCGGGCTCGGTCAGAAGTATTCTTCGACGGAACAGCTCTGTTTTCGAGGATTCATTGAGATAACGCCTGTAATCAGTTTCACTCATAAAGTACGGCCGTTCGGCCAACCCGGCAATATGAAAATAAAACTCTCCCGCTTTCAACAAGGCATGCCCACAGATATTCGGGCCGTCACCGCTTACTACTACAAGCCATGTGTCGTACCAGTTGAAAGGCACAGCCCGACAATGATTCAGATGGCTCCCTAAATAGCTCATTCGTTATGCCTGTAAATGAAAGTCATGGCGAATGTAAGCCATGGAATTTCAAATTCAAGGACACGCTGCTCGCTTTGAATATATTCAGACACGACCTACATGCCTGAGGCATAAACACTGACGGCCAAAGTCATTCACAACTGAATAAATAGGTCATGAGGCCGGTCGAGATAAAAAATTCAGAATTGCGAATAGATCAGCGCACCGCCTCAAACTCATGCCCACACGCCAGGCAGTGACTCAGCCATTCGCCCAGAAACAGGTTGAGCTGGGCCTTTTCGTCTGGCTGGTGCATGTCGGCATTGGGGTAGGGATAGATGCCGCGAAAGCGCCTCGCGTGTTCGGCGCCGATGACTTCGGCCATGCGGGCGTCGTGATAGACCTGTACTTCGAGCACTGGCACCGGCAGCCACGGCAGGCTGTGTTCCTGGCGGACTTGCAAGGTGGTGGTGTACGGGCAGTCGAGCAACACTTCGACGGCCAGTACGCCCAGCATCTGATCACCCTGGGTAACGGCGACGCGGCGTGAGCGCTGTTCGTTGCGCATGTCGGGCAACAGGCGCATCAGGCGCGCGTAGTTGGCCTCGCACGCAGCCTGCAGTCCGGCAAGATCGACACGGTAGCGCTCGCGCAATAGATTCACGACCATAAACCCCTTATCTCGGCACGATTCAGCGCCAGCCATTGCAAGGCGATGATCGTCGATGCGTTCTTGATTGTTCCGTCTTTCATCGCCTGCAATGCGTCATCGAATGACCAGACTGTTACCCGGATGTCTTCACCTTCGGCCTCCAGCCCGTGCAAGCCGCCCGCCCCTTCACTGCTGCAACGCCCCAGAAACAGGTGAACGAACTCGTCGCTGCCACCCGGCGAGGGGAAGTATTTGGTGATCGGCCACAGCGCTTCGAACTTCAGCCCAGCTTCCTCCTCCGCCTCGCGATGAGCAACTTCTTCCGGCTGCTCGTCCTTGTCGATCAGACCTGCGACCAGTTCGACCAGCCAGGGGTTGTTGGTCTTTTTCATGGCGCCTACACGAAACTGCTCGATGAGCACCACTTCGTCACGCTTGGCGTCATAAGGCAGCACGCAGACGGCGTCGTGGCGAACGAACAGTTCGCGGCTGATTTCCTTGCTCATCCCGCCGGCGAACAATTCGTGGCGCACATGCAGCTTGTCCAGCTTATAGAAGCCCTTGAAGCAGTTTTCACGCTTTATGGTTTCAAAAGCGCTTGGTGCAGATCGTGTGGTCTGGGTCATGGGTTTCTCGCTGGCCGCCGTGTTTGACATCGGGCCATCCTAACGCGCATCGGCAGTCAGATGCAGCCCCCTTGAAGATGCAGGGTAGACGGCCGGGACTTAAAACAATTCTAATCTGCCATGATCGAACCGAAGACGTTGTCTACAGTCCAACCAGCCTGCATACGTACAACGCAACCGCCTTTACTGACACTGCCAAGGATCAACATGTCGTTATTGAGGATCACTTCACTGGCTTGCCTGGCCCTGTTGCTCGGCGCCTGCCAAAGCCTCTTCACGCCCAACATGCGCACACCGCTGCAAGTCCAGCGCGATGCTTCCGAGCTGATCAAGCCGGGCTGCACCACGGCCGACTGCCCGCTGGTGAACATCGATACCGTGCATTTCCCCGATGAGCCGCGACTGGACGCCATCGTTCAGAAGACGTTGCTGCAACTGACCGTTGCCGACAGCAGCGCATCGCCACCTGCGTCGATCAAAGCCTATCAGGAACAGTTCCTGAGTCAGGCTCAGGGTCGCAACGCCAGCTATCTGCAGGCCAAGGTACGCGAGCAGCATGACGGTATCGTAGTGGTCGAACTGTCCAGCTATCTGGAGACCGGCGGTGCCCACGGCAACCCGGGTCGGGCGTTCATCAACTATTCGCGTCAGCAGCAGAAAGTCCTGACCCTGGCTGACATGATCATCCCGGGCAAGGAAAGCGAGTTCTGGCAGAAAGCCCAACTGGCCCACCAGGGCTGGCTGGTATCGACCAAGATGAATGAAGACAGCGAGTTCATGAAGACCTGGCCGTTCAAGCGCACGCCCCACATTGCGCTGACCTACGGTGCAGTGATCCTCAAGTACTCGGTCGATACCATCGCGCCGTATTCGATGGGTCACATCGAGCTGAAGATTCCTTATCCTCAGCTCAATGGCATCCTCAAGCCGGAACTGTTCCCCGGCCGCAGTTGATCGCACTGCCGATCAGCAGTTGCAACACGCCAGCGACAATGAGCGCTGGCAGTGTTGCGCCCACTTCCGGATAAAGATTGGCCAGCAGGTGGTAGGTGCTGAGCCCGCCGAGCCACGCCAGCAGGCTCATCCAGCGCAAACCGCCCTCCGCTGCCTGACCACTGCGACCACGCAGGATGAAATGGTCAACCAGCACGACGCCGAACAGTGGCGCGAATACCGAGCCGATCAATAACAGAAAGTTCTGATACTGCGCCAGCGGTGCCAGACAGGCGATCAGCGTACAGATCACGCCAATCACCAACGCCAGATGCTCGACCTTGATGCGTGACAACAGAGCACTGGAGACTGCAGCCGAGTGAATATCGGCGAACGCATTTTCCGTCTCGTCCAGCAGAATCAGGAGCAGCGGGATACCCAGACCTGCGCCGGCCAGTGCCAGCAGCAAGGCATTGACCTCGCCGCTCGGGGCGAACGCCAGGGTGTAGGCGACGCCCAGGCTCATCAGCCAGAAGTTGCCGATGAAAAAGCCCGCAGCCGTGCCGCCGAAGACACTTTTCGCGCGTTGCCCGAAGCGTGAGTAGTCGGCAATCAGCGGCAGCCAAGACAGCGGCATGGCGATGGCAATGTCGAACCCCGAGGCAAACGGCAGCGAGCCATCGCCGGACGTTGCCCACAGCGCGGTCAGATCAGCCTTGGCCAGCAGGTTCCAGGTCAGCCATGCACACGCCGTCAAGAGTATCCACAGGCCCCACTTGCGCAGAAACCGGCGCACGAAGGTCAAGGGTCCGCTGACGGCCAACAGTGTGGCCAGTGTGCCGAACAACAGCGTCCAGAGCAGCGGACTGCTCCACAGGCTGCCCTCTGCAAAGGCCCGCGCGCCGAGCAGACTGGCTGCGTCGCGCATGACGATGATCTCGAACGAACCCCAACCGATCAGTTGCAGCAGGTTCAAGACCGCTGGCAGCGACGCGCCCTTGCTGCCCAGGCTGAGCTTCAGCGCGGCCATGGACGACAGGCCGGTATCGCTGCCGATCACGCCGACGCTGGCGAGCAGCAAGACGCCCACCAGCGTGCCGAGGAAAATTGCCAGCATCGAGCCGGACATGCCCAGCCCCGGTGCCAGCAAGGCACCGGTCTGCAACACCATCAAGCCGATGCCGAGGGAAAACCACAGGGAAAACAGATCCCGCCCGCCGAACACACGCTGGCTGGCGGGGACTGGGGTATCGGGAGAATAGGTGCCGGGTGTATTCACAGGGGTGTCTCGTGTGGGAAGTCAAGGAACCGGGTGAAGCCGCACTGCACCCTCAGAATCGGACGCAGAGCGGGCTTCTGGCCGAAGGCCGTAGGAGCGAACTTGTTCGCGAAAGGGTCGTTACATCCGCTGAAGATGTATCGCCCGGAATAAAGCTTTCGCGAACAATGCGGATCGCCGCCCCGGTCGCTCCTACGCCCTTCGGGCAGAAGCGTGCTCTGTGTCCGATGCATCGCTATGCACAAGTCCGCTTCTGATTCTGGCCGAAGGCCGTGGGAGCGAACTTGTTCGCGAAAGGGTCGTTACATCCGCTGAAGATGTATCGCCCGGAATAAAGCTTTCGCGAACAATGCGGATCGCCGCCCCGGTCGCTCCTACGCCCTTCGGGCAGAATCAAAGCGGAACTGTGTATAACGACGGGCTATCGCCCTCTACACCTTCTTGTACAGCTGACTGCCCTCCTGCTTGAAGCGCTCGGCCTGTTCGGCCAAGCCCTTGGCAACGTCGACGTCTACCGCATCGATGCGCTGATTGGCGGCGTACTCGCGGACTTCCTGAGTGATCTTCATCGAGCAGAATTTAGGCCCGCACATGGAGCAGAAATGCGCGACCTTGGCCGAATCCTTGGGCAGGGTTTCGTCGTGGTACGAACGCGCGGTGTCCGGGTCCAGGCCGAGGTTGAACTGGTCTTCCCAGCGGAACTCGAAACGCGCCTTGCTCAACGCGTTGTCACGGATCTGCGCACCCGGGTGGCCTTTGGCAAGGTCCGCCGCATGGGCCGCGATCTTGTAGGTGATGATCCCGGTTTTGACGTCATCCTTGTTCGGCAGCCCCAGATGCTCCTTGGGCGTGACGTAACACAGCATGGCGCAGCCGAACCAGCCGATCATGGCCGCGCCGATGCCCGAGGTGATGTGGTCGTAACCCGGCGCGATGTCGGTGGTCAGCGGGCCCAGGGTGTAGAACGGCGCTTCGTCGCAGCATTCCAGCTGCTTGTCCATGTTTTCCTTGATCAACTGCATCGGCACATGGCCGGGGCCTTCGATCATGGTCTGCACGTCATGTTTCCAGGCAATCTTGGTCAGTTCGCCAAGCGTTTCCAGTTCGCCGAACTGCGCCGCATCGTTGGCGTCGGCAATCGAGCCCGGACGCAGGCCGTCGCCCAGCGAGAAGCTGACGTCGTAGGCCTTCATGATTTCGCAGATGTCTTCGAAATGGGTGTAAAGGAAGTTTTCCTTGTGGTGCGCCAGGCACCATTTGGCCATGATCGAACCGCCACGGCTGACGATACCGGTGACACGCTTGGCGGTCAGCGGCACGTAACGCAGCAGCACTCCGGCGTGGATGGTGAAGTAATCGACGCCCTGCTCGGCCTGCTCGATCAGCGTGTCGCGGAACAGCTCCCAGGTCAGGTCCTCGGCTGCACCCCCCACTTTTTCCAGCGCCTGATAGATCGGCACCGTACCGATCGGCACCGGCGAATTGCGGATGATCCACTCACGGGTTTCGTGAATGTGCTTGCCGGTGGACAGGTCCATGACCGTGTCCGAGCCCCAGCGGATACCCCAGGTCAGCTTGGCGACCTCTTCTTCAATGGAAGAGCCCAGTGCGCTGTTGCCGATGTTGCCGTTGATCTTCACCAGGAAGTTGCGGCCGATGATCATCGGCTCAAGCTCGACGTGGTTGATGTTGGCCGGGATGATCGCGCGGCCCCGGGCAATCTCTTCACGCACGAACTCGGCAGTGATTTCCTTCGGAATGCTCGCGCCAAAGCTGTGCCCGGCATGTTGCTGGGTCAGCAGACCTGCGGCGCGGGCTTCCTGAAGCTTCATGTTCTCGCGGATGGCGACGCATTCCATCTCGGCGGTAATGATGCCCTGACGCGCATAGTGCATCTGGCTGACGTTGGCACCGGCCTTGGCCCGGCGCGGGTTGCGCACATGGGCAAAGCGCAGCGCGGTGAGCTCGGCATCGCTCAGGCGTTGCTGGCCGAAGTTGGAACTCAGGCCCGGCAGACGCTCGGTGTCATTGCGCGAGTCGATCCATGGCGAGCGCACGTCAGCCAGGCCTTTGCGCACGTCGATGATCACATTGGGGTCGGTGTAGGGCCCCGAGGTGTCATAGACCGTGACCGGGGCGTTGATCTCGCCGCCAAAGTCAGTCGGGGTGACATCCAGGGTGATTTCGCGCATCGGCACGCGGATGTCCGGGCGCGAGCCCTGAACGTAGATTTTCTGCGAACGGGTAAACGGCTGTACCGATCCGGAATCGACCTGCGCCGACTCGCTCAAATGGGCTGCGTTTTTTGCTTTTATACTCATCACGGCTCTCCAGACATCCAGTTGCGGATTTATTGTCGGAGTGACCTGACATGACGGACGGGTGCACCAGTGCTGGTGCTGAGTAGCGAAAGGAGGCGAAACTGTTCATTATTTGAACAATCGACCCCGGACGGCACTCAAGAGGACTCGCCGGGAGACGAGAAATCTTGTTCCCTACGCAGGCGCTAACCTGATCAGGTTCAACGGGATCCGGTTTAACCGATCTCAGCCTCATAGCAAGGCACCCCGACAAGAACGCGGTCAGTCTATGACGGGGTGCGGTCGCAATGCCAGCCTATTTGCACAGACCTCGATAAATGGCGTAAATCGACGATTGTTGCCAAAAGCGTCTGGCTCTACACTCCCTAGCCCGGTTTCTCTTCAACCCGAACTGTAATTATTTTCTTCATGAACAGGGAATGCCTCATGTTGCGCAAACTTTCGTTGGTCGTGGCTGTTTCGTTTGCGTCCAGCGGGTTGACCTGGGCAGCCGAATTGCCGATGCCAACGCAGACAGGGCTGTTGAGCGTTTATCAGCAGGCCGTGGACAACAACGCCGACCTCGCGGCCTCGCGCGCCGATTACGATGCGCGCAAGGAAGCCGTGCCGCAGGCCCGCGCCGGTTTGCTGCCGAACATTTCCGGCAGCGCCCAGAACAGCAGCACCCGCACCAGCATCGATCAGCCCAGAGCCGTGGCCAGCCGCAGCGGCAACCTCTACCAGGCCACGCTGAGCCAGCCGATCTTCCGCGCCGACCGCTGGTTCCAGTTGCAGGCTGCCGAAGCGAGCAACGAACAGGCGGCACTGGAGCTGTCGGCTACCGAGCAGAATCTGATCCTGCAATCGGCACAGAGCTATTTCAGCATACTGCGTGCACAGGACAACCTGGCTTCGACCAAGGCCGAGGAAGCGGCCTTCAAGCGCCAGCTGGATCAGGCCAACGAGCGCTTCGATGTCGGCCTGTCGGACAAGACCGATGTGCTGCAGGCGCAGGCCAGCTATGACACGTCACGCGCCAGCCGACTCATTGCCCAACGTCAGGTCGAGGATGCCTTTCAGGCGCTGGTGACGCTGACCAACCGCGAATACAACTCGATCGAAGGCATCGTGCATACCCTGCCGGTGCTGGCGCCGACGCCCAACGATGCCAAGGCCTGGGTCGATACTGCCGCGCAGCAGAACCTCAACCTGCTGGCCAGCAACTACGCGGTCAATGCCGCCGAAGAAACCCTGCGCCAGCGCAAGGCCGGACACGCGCCGACGCTCGATGCTGTGGCGACCTATCAGCGTGGCGATAACGATGCACTGGGTTTCAGCAACCCCAACTACACCGGTCGCAATTACGGCGGCGACGTCGAGCAGCGCAGCATTGGCGTGCAGTTGAACATCCCGATCTACAGCGGCGGCCTGACCAGCTCGCAGGTACGCGAAGCCTATGCGCGCCTGAGCCAGAGCGAGCAGCGGCGTGAAAGCCTGCGTCGTCAGGTGGTGGAAAACACCCGCAACCTGCATCGCGCGGTGAATACCGACGTGGAGCAGGTCCAGGCCCGCAAGCAGTCGATCATTTCCAACCAGAGCGCGCTGGAAGCCACAGAAATCGGTTATCAGGTCGGCACCCGCAACATCGTCGACGTGCTGGATGCGCAACGCCAGCTGTATGCCTCGGTGCGTGACTACAACAACACGCGTTACGACTACATCCTCGACAACCTGCGCCTCAAGCAGGCAGCAGGCACTCTGAACCCGGGCGACCTGCAGGACCTGTCGCGCTACCTGAAGGCCGACTACAACCCGGACAAGGACTTCCTGCCGCCGGACCTGGCGACTGCTGCGCAGAAGAACTTCGAGCGACCTGCAAAGCGCTGAGATGGCTGGCCGCCCCGGATGCTCTGCGCCCGACTTCAAGTCATGCAGCGCGACGCAGATTTGTGACGCGGAGCGTCACCCAAGGCATTCCCACGCTGGAGCGTGAGGAACGATAGGCGTCTGGGCGAGCGTGAAGAGCGTGAAAAAAGCAAGGTGTCTGGAAGAACACTATCGTGCCCATGCTCCGCGTGGGTATGCCGTTCCGGACGCTCTGCGTCCTCCCGATTCAGCGCCTGCCCATCAACCGCCCGATCCCGTCGAGCAGGCGTTGCAGCGCGCCCTGATTGGCCTTCATCACCGCAAGCCCGGCATCAGCCATGTTGCGCGCCTGCTGCGGCTGGTCGAAAAGGCCCTGCACGGCGGTGGCCAGCGCTGCTGCATCATTGACCTCTTGCAACGCACCGGCCTTGCGCAGCAGGGCGGCGATCTCGAGGAAGTTGAACAGGTGCGGGCCGCTGAGCACCGGCATGGCCAGCGCCGCAGGCTCCAGCAGGTTGTGCCCGCCGTTGGGCACCAGGCTGCCGCCAACGAAAGCGATGTCAGCCAGCGCATAGAGAAACAGCAATTCCCCCATGGTATCGCCCACCAGCACCGAAACATCCGCTGTGACAGCCTGCGCGGTTGAGCGTCTTACCGTCGCAAAACCCTGCTGCTGACACAACGTATGCACGCTGTCGAAACGCTCGGGATGACGCGGCACCAGAATCAGCAGCGCATCGGGGTGACTGGTCAGTAACGTGCGATGAGCCGCCAGCACGCTTTCATCCTCGCCCGCATGCGTGCTGGCCGCGATCCAGACCGGCCGCTGCGTGGTCTGCCATTGTTCACGCTGCTGGGCGGCACGCTGCAGAAGTTGCGGGTCGATACTCAGGTCGAACTTGATCGAGCCGGTCACCGCCACGCACTCGGGACGTGCGCCCAGATCACGAAAGCGCTGCGCCTCAGCCTCAGTCTGCACTGCGAACCAGGCCATTTCCGCGAGCATCGGTCGCGTCAGCCCGGCAAAACGCGCGTAACCCCGCGCCGAACGCTCCGACAGCCGGGCATTGGCGAGCACCACGGGAATCCCGCGCAGGAAACACTGATGGATGTGGTTGGGCCACAGTTCGGTTTCCATGATGATGCCCAGCCGTGGCTGCACCTGATCGAGAAAGCGAGCGGCCGCCCACGGCAGGTCGTAGGGCAGGTAGCAATGCTGAATCCGCGGCTCGCTGGCGAACAGCGCCTTGATTCGCTCCGAACCTGTGGGCGTCATGCAAGTCACAGTGATCGGCAACTGCGGATATTGCACCAGCAGCGAGCGAATCATCGGCGCGGCGGCGATGCTTTCACCCACCGACACCGCATGCACCCAGATACCGCCCCGCTGCATGACCGGCAAGCCGCGGGCAAAGCGCTCGCCAATGCGCTGGCGATACGCAGGGGCCTTGCGCGCACGCAACCAAAGGCGCAGGGCAACCAGTGGCAGGCCGAGATGAAACAGTACGGTATAAAGAGTTCTATTCATGGGCGCGGAGTTTATCAGCCCGCCATCACAAGTCGCTAGAATGCGCAGCCTGACGAAAAGGAATGCACCATGAACGCTTATTACCTGTTGGCTATCGCCGTTTGCGCGGAAGTCATCGCCACCACGTCCATGAAAGCCGTGAAGGGGTTCAGCACCCCGCTGCCCCTGGTGCTGTTGATTACCGGCTATGCGATCGCGTTCTGGATGCTGATTCTGGTGATGCGCACGATCCCGGTCGGCATCACTTACGCCATCTGGTCGGGCATGGGCATTGTCATGGTCAGCATCGCGGCGTTCTTCATCTACGGCCAGAAACTCGACCTGCCCGCGTTGTTGGGCATGGGCATGATCGTGGCGGGCGTGGCGGTCATTCAGCTGTTCTCGAAAACCGCCGGGCATTGAAAACCCGATCCTTTATAATGCTGGTACTTTTCGCTCACTGAGGTGCTCATGCCATCGGTTATTTCCACTGACGTGCTGATTGTCGGGGCTGGCGTCGCCGGTCTCTGGCTCAATGCCCGGTTGCGTCGTCAAGGGTTCTCGACAGTGCTGGTAGAAAGCGCCAGCCTGGGTGGCGGGCAAAGCCTCAAGTCTCAGGGGATCATCCACGGCGGCGCCAAGTACGCGCTGCACGGCGCGCTGTCCGGTGCCTCCGAAGCCATTGCCGACATGCCGCGCCGCTGGCGTGAAGCCCTCGATGGCAAGGGCGAGCTAGACCTGTCCGGTGTACGTCTGCTGTCCGAGGCCCATTATCTGTGGTCACCAGGAACCATCGCCGGCAACCTCACCAGTTTTTTCGCCAGCAAGGCCGTGCGCGGTCGTGTGGATCAGGTCAAGGGCGAGCAACTGCCGCCGGCCCTGCAAAACCCCAAATTCAAAGGCAAGGTCTATCGGCTTGCCGAGCTGGTGGTCGATGTCCCCAGCCTGATCGGGCGGCTTGCCGAGCTGGCCGGTGACAGCCTGCTGGCCGGTCAGCACATCGAGCCGCTCTTCGAGGGCGATGAACTGATCGGTCTGCGCGTCGATGGCCGCGATATCCATGCGCAGCGCATCGTGCTCAGTGCCGGCGGCGGCAATGCTGACCTGCTGAACGCACTGGGCGTGTCGCAACCGCAGATGCAACGCCGCCCGTTGCACATGGTGCTGGTCAAGGGGCCGACCTTGAAGCCGCTGTACGCTCATTGCCTGGGTGGCGGGCCCAAGCCACGCATCACCGTGACCACGCACCCGGCCGCGGATGGCCAGTGGGTGTGGTATCTGGGTGGCGATCTGGCCGAAGCCGATGGCGTGGCGCGCCAACCCGACGCGCAGATCGCCGTCGCCCGCAAAGAGCTTGAAGCGCTGCTGCCTTGGGTCGACCTGAGTCAGGCGCAGTGGGCGACCCTGCGTGTTGATCGTGCCGAGCCGGCTCAATCAGGACTGGTGCGCCCGGACAACGCCTTCCTCGACAGCCAGCAACGCCTGATGATCGGCTGGCCGACCAAGCTGGCGCTGGCACCGGACTTCGCCGACCGGGTCCTGTCGCAGCTGTCCAGAGACGGCATCCACCCGACCCCGCAAGCTGCGCTGAGCGATGTGCCACGGCCGCCGATGGCCATACCTGTCTGGGATGAACTGCTGCCATGAGCCTGAAAACCCTGCACGATCTGCATCGCCCGCTGGGCAGTACCGGCCTGAACGTATCACCGCTGGGGCTGGGCACCGTCAAACTGGGGCGCGACCAGGGCGTCAAATACCCCAGCGGCTTCAAGATTCCCGATGACCAGCAGGCGCAGATGCTGCTGCGCATGGCCCGCGACATGGGCATCAACCTGATCGACACGGCGCCCGCCTACGGCACCAGCGAAGAGCGCCTGGGGCCGCTGCTGCGCGGTCAGCGCCAGAACTGGGTGATCGTCAGCAAGGTTGGCGAGGAATTCGTCAACGGCCAGTCGAGCCATGACTTCAGCGCCACCCATACACGCACATCGGTCGAGCGCAGCCTGAAACGTCTTGAAACTGACTTTCTCGATCTGGTTCTGGTGCATTCGGACGGCAACGACCTGGCGATCCTCAACGACGCCGAGGTATACCAGACGCTCGCCGACCTCAAGCGCGAAGGCAAGATTCGTGGCTTCGGCTTTTCCGGCAAGACCGTCGAAGGCGGCCTGCTGGCGCTGCGTGAGGGTGACTGCGCAATGGTCACCTACAACCTCAACGAGCAGGACGAAAAGCCGGTACTGGATTACGCGCAGGCTCATGGCAAGGGCATTCTGGTGAAGAAAGCGCTGGCCAGTGGTCATGTCTGCCTGACAGCCGGCACGGACCCGGTCCACGCCAGTTTCCAGCTACTGTTTGAACATCCGGCGGTTGCCAGTGCTATTGTCGGCACCATCAACCCGTTGCACCTGGCACACAACGTTGCAACTGCCGCAGCCGTGATTTGCCGTCAAGCCTGATTAAGGCGGCCGACCCCAACGCAAGAAGGAGCCGTTATGCCGCGAACACTGATCCGGAAGAATCCCAGCAACTTCAAGACCCTGCCGCTGTTTGTCGAGGCCACTCCGGAAAGCCTGAGCTACCAGAGCGTCGGCATGCCGATGAACTTCGCGCAGACCTTGCAGCGGCGGCGCAAGATCGACGTGCCGGACACCGAACGTTTCGCCACCGAGCTGGCCAATCTGGGGGTGTCCGTTCGCCTGACCGTCAGTTGGCAGAATCGCGATTACTGGGTGCTGGTCCGCCAGCGTCGTCAGGACCGCGGCGACGTCGTACTCAAGCTGATCTCGGGTTATGTCCCGGCCCATGAGCTGACACTGCCGCTGCACACCGCGATTCAGGAAGTGGCCGAAGAGTGCCTGATCGAAACACCGCAGGGCTGGCTGAGCGGGCTGTTCAAGGAGACCTGGCTGCCTGCGCCCTATGCTGCCGCGCTGCATTATCGCGAGGCTATGCCGTTTCGTCTCAGCCCCCTCTCCGGCGCCGCGAGACCGGTGCGAACCGGCAGCCTGAACCTGCTGGAACGCCCACGGGCCTATGTGCATTTGCCCACGGCGTCGTTGCAGCTGATTTACGACATGCGCCTGGAAATCCCCAAGGAAGCGCGACCGGTCAGCCTTTTCCATGTCGACGAAGCCCTGGAAAACGATCAACTGGTCGCCCGCCTCAACCGCAGCAAACCTGACCTGTATCTGATGCCGCTGGAGAATGGCGCGCCCCTGCCTGAGCTGTACACGCTCAAGCGCGACAAGCTGATCCCGGCCGGCACGAGAGGGCTGTACCTGGCCGAGAGTTTCGCCGCGCAGGATGGCTGGGTGGTGCGTGAAGAGCGGATTCGCTGGAAGGACTGGCTGCGTCAGCAGGGCATGGCCCCACCGGCGAAGAAGTCAGGGCTCAAACGCCTGACCGGCAAGGCCCGGGAGCTGTTGCACTCCATTAGTGGCAAGCTGTAAGCCTCAAGCCTCAAGCCTCAAGCCTCAAGCCTCAAGCCTCAAGCCTCAAGCCTTTTGATTTGATCTGCTTTGGCTTGCAGCTTGCAGCTTGCAGCTTGCAGCTTGTAGCTTGCAGCTTGCAGCTAACCCCTACCCCTACCCCTGCCCTCGAATCTTTTCGACGATCGCGGTGGTAGAGCTGTTTTCCACCAGCCCCAGCACACGCACTTCGCCGCCGTACGCCTGAACGATATCGGCACCGACCACCTGATCGACACCGTAATCACCGCCCTTGACCAGCACGTCGGGCTTGACGTGAGTCAGCAGGTTTTCCGGGGTTCCTTCCGGGAAGCTGATGACCCAGTCCACGGCTCCCAGACCTGCCAGCACCGCCATGCGCCGCTCGACGCTGTTGATCGGTCGGCCCGGCCCTTTCAGGCGGCTGACGGACGCATCGTCGTTGACGGCAACGATCAGGCGATCGCCCAAGGCGCGCGCCTGCTCCAGATAGGTCACATGACCGGCGTGGAGAATGTCGAAACAGCCGTTGGTGAAAACGATCCTTTCCTTGTGCGCGCGCGCATCGTCGACCGCCAGCAGCAGTTGCTCCAGCCCCAGCACGCCGCGTTCGGAGCCCTCTTCGCGCTGAATGGCACGGCGCAGCTCGGGGGCGCTGATGGCCGCGGTGCCCAGCTTGCCGACCACGATGCCCGCGGCCAGATTGGCCAGCGCTACCGCATGCGGCAGTTCCTCACCGGCAGCGATCGCCGCAGCCAGGGTAGAAATCACTGTATCGCCAGCACCGGTCACATCGAACACTTCGCGGGCACGGGCCGGCAGGTGCAGCGCCTGCTGATCAGGACGCAGCAAGGTCATGCCATGTTCGCCACGGGTCACCAGCAGCGCGCCGAGATCGAGCTCCTGCATCAACTGCGCCCCCTTGGTGACCAGTTGTGCCTCATCGACACAATGGCCGACGATGGCTTCGAATTCGCTGAGGTTCGGTGTGATCAGGCTGGCACCGCGATAGATCGCGAAATCCTTGCCCTTGGGGTCGGCCAGCACCGGAATGCCGCGCTTGCGGGCGGCCTGGATCAGCGCCTGATGGTTTTTCAGTGCGCCCTTGCCGTAATCCGACAGGACCAGCACCTTGATGCCATCCAGCAAGCTATAGACCTCTGCGCTCAGGGCCAGCGGGTCGGTCCTGAACGGTTCTTCGAAATCGATGCGCAACAGCTGCTGGTGGCGACTCATGACACGCAGTTTGACGATGGTCGGCTGATCGGCGATGCGCTGAAAGCGCGCCAGCACGCCAGCAGCCTTGAGGCTGTTGGTCAGACTCTCGGCAGCTTCGTCATCCCCCGTCACACCGACCAGCGAAGCCGGTGCGCCCAGCGCAGCGATGTTCAAGGCCACGTTGGCAGCGCCACCCGGACGGTCCTCGATCTGATCGACCTTGACCACAGGCACTGGCGCTTCAGGGGAAATACGCGAGGTACCACCATGCCAGTATCTGTCGAGCATGACATCGCCCACCACCAGGACAGGGGCCTGATCAAAGCGCGGCATGGATAGCTTCATGGAACAACCCGTACTTGAAAAATGGACAGGGGCGGAATCTTAGCACAGGGGTTTGCAACCGACAGGCTGTTGAATCACACCGCTGAAAGGCAGGCGGGCTGTGTCAGCCCGCCTGATAATGAGGTCAAACCGCGCCGGCAGGCGCTGGCTCGTCCAGCCCCATGGCATGCAGGCGGGCGTAATAGCCGTTCTGCGCCAGCAGCTCGGTGTGCGTACCGCGTTCGACGATCTGCCCGGCATCCATGACCAGAATCAGGTCAGCCTTTTCGATGGTCGAAAGGCGGTGGGCGATGACCAGCGTGGTACGGCCCTTCATGACGTGATCCAGCGCCGCCTGAATGTGCCGCTCGGACTCGGTGTCCAGCGCCGAGGTGGCTTCGTCGAGAATCAGCAACGGGGCGTTCTTGAGCAGCGCGCGGGCAATGGCCAGACGCTGGCGTTGACCGCCGGACAGCAGCACACCGTTTTCGCCCACCTGGGTATCGAAACCCTGCGGCAACTGGTCGATGAATTCCTTGGCGTACGCATCAGCGGCAGCCGCTTCGATGTCGGCACGCGGCGCACCGGCCAGATCGCCGTAGGCAATGTTGTTGGCAATCGTGTCATTGAACAGCGTGACGTTCTGATTGACCTGAGCGATGTGCCTGCGCAGGTTACGCAAGCGATAATCGTTGATCTCGACGCCATCGAGCAGGATGTTGCCGATGTCGTGCCCGTAGAAACGCGGGATCAGGTTGGCCAGGGTCGACTTGCCGCTGCCGGAGCGTCCTACCAGGGCAATCATCTGCCCCGGCGCGGCGGAGAAACTGATGTCGTTCAACACCTGACGCGCAGTCTGCGGGTAGAAGAAGCTGAGGTTCTTCACCTCGAGGTGGCCGGTCACGCGCTCACGCTCGATGGTGCCGGTGTCGACTTCCTCTTCCACATCCAGCTGTTCGAAGATGCTCTCGGCACCGGCGACGCCTTTCTGGATCGTCGAACTGACTTCCGACAGCTGCCGAATCGGCTTGGGCAGCAGGCCCGCAGCGGTGATATAGGCAACCAGATCACCCGCTGTTGCCTCGCCACGCAGGAACAGCACCAGGAACATCAGCACCGCCATGGCGCTGTAGATCACCAGTTGCAGCATCGGCGTATAGATGGCGCCGGTCTTGGTCATGCGCAGCTGCTTTTGGGTGTTGCTGTTGCTGGCCTGGGCAAAGCGCGCCTGCTCGTAGGCCTCGCCACCGAAGCTGCGGACTACGCGATAGCCCTGAATGGTTTCCGAGGCAACATGCGTGACATCGCCCATCGCCACCTGGATCTTCTTGCTCTGCTTGCGGAATTTCTTGCTCGCGGTGCCGACCATCACGGCAATCAACGGCAGGATCGCGAGCATGACCAGTGTCAGCTTCCAGTTCATCATCAGCAGATAGATGAACAGGAACACCACGGTCAGGCCTTCGCGAATCACCACCTTGATAGCATCGGTGGCAGCGCCGGTCACCATCGTGACGTTGAAGGTGATGCGCGAGATCAGATGACCGGAATTGGTTGTATCGAAGTAGCGATTGGGCAACACCAGCAGCTTGTTGAACAGCTCTACCCGCAGGTCATGCACCAGCCCCAGGGAAACCTTGGCCAGGAAATAGTTGCCCAGAAAGGAGCCCAGCCCCTGCCATGCGGCAATCAGCACGATCAGCAGCGGCACGGCCTGCAATAGCTGCAACTCGCGCAGATAAGGGACATTGGGAAACAGCACCGCTTCGGGATTGGTCAGGCCGTCGACGAAATATTTCAGGATGCCGGCGAGCATCGGCTGGGTCGAGGCGAAGATCACGAAACCAATGATGCTGAGCAGGAAAATGCCCACATACGGACGCACATAAGACAACAGGCGGAAATAGATTTTCACGCTGGAGGTTGCGGACGATTCGGAGGTTGTCATGAGAATCCGTCGTGTTAAAAAGAGGCCGAATTGTATCACAGCGGTTTTCGCGGCTGCCTGCTGCGGTAACATAGGCGGCTCGTCCATTCCCTGGGGCGTAAAAACCGGAGTATCGATGCAAGCGCTTGACCACGCCCATTACCTTGAACGGGTTCAAGGTGCCGAAGTACTTGAAGCCGACGGCACGGGCGACAAGGTACTCCGTCTGCGTGACGGCTCCATGCTGAAATTGTTTCGGCGCAAACGCCTTGTCAGCTCCGCAGCCTGGTACCCCTACGCGCAGCGCTTCGCAGACAACTGTGAAACGCTGACCAGGCGCGGTATTCCCTGCCCGCGCATACGCTCGGTCAGCCGCATCGCCGAGATCGAGCGCGATGCCGTGCATTATGATCCGCTGGCAGGCTTCACCCTGCGCCAGCTGCTGGGCAGTGCGGTTGCCGACGACAAGCTGCGCAGGCAACTGGGAAGCTTCATTGCCGGGTTGCACGAAAAGGGCATCTACTTTCGCTCGGCCCATCTTGGCAACGTGATCCTCACGCCGGAAGGCAACCTCGGCCTGATTGACATCGCCGACATGAAAACCTACCGCCGCGCCTTGCGCAAAAGCCTTCGCCTGCGCAACTTCAAGCACATGCTGCGCTATCAGGAAGACCGTCAATGGCTGCTGGACAACGGCAACCCGGCCTTCCTCGATGGCTACATGAGCGCTCAGACCCTCTGCGACACCTCTGAACTGGCCCAGGCTGTTCAATAACCTGCCCCATGAAAAATGGCCGCTGTCGAAGCGGCCATTTTTTTGATGCTATTGCTGCTGCCTGAGCCGATGCGTCTGCACCACTCGCCCGAGCACCATGGTCGCCGGTAACAGCACCAGCACCCAGAGCTCGTCGGGATTACCGACCAGCTGGCCACCGTCGAAGTTAAGCATGACCAGCGCGCATACCAGGTAAAGACCCCAGGCATCGCCGTTGCGCAAGGCGTCCCACAGCGTCATCGCCATCACGACCAGAAACATCACCAGCGAAGCCGCGCCGGTGTACAGCCCCAGCGACACGAAAATATTGTGCGGGTGCTGGATCGGTATGCCGCCCGTCAGGGTCTGGGTCGTATAGAAATCGACACCGCAGCCGAGCATCCAGCCACAGCGACGCCATTCACCGGTCATGATTTCAAACAGCTCGATGCGGTAGGAATCACCCCTGGCCGTCAGCAGCGCGACCCACTGTTCGTCCTTGACGAACCAGAAGGCTGCTGCCGCCACAACGCCAAGCGCCAACAAAGCCACTATCGTACGCAGAGGGAAACGGTACAGCGAATAGGCGGTGCAGACGGCAAACAGAACGGCGCAACCCACCAGTGCAGTACGCGTCTGCACTACGAAGGCACATATCACCAGGGTGACAAGAACGGCGCAGACAGCCTCGACCCAGCGACGCTCTCTTGCCCACAGCGGCATGGCCAACGCAAGGCTGCAGACCAGCCAGGCACTGGCGTAGATCACGTTCTCCATTCGCCCCGGCAGAATCGCCACACGCTGGCCGAATTCGAACTGCCCGGTCACCCAGCTGTGAATGCTGCTGAGCAGGATGTACAGGCATATGGCCCAGAACATGCTGCGCACGAAGACCCCGCGCCTGAAGAAGCCGTTGTCGGTAATCCCGGCCACGACAAAGACAAACAGGCTGACGTAGATGATGTGCTTGTAATACTGGAACTCCTGCGCCTGCAGCGCGGGGACCAGAAAGCAGGCCATGAACACCGCCCAGGCAATGCCCAGTGGCTTGGCAAACACGCCAGCGGCTCGGTACTTGATCAGAAAGAACAAGCCCGGCAGCGCCGTGAATGCATAAAACAGATTGTTGGTGATCTTGGCTGATGGGTTGAGGATGAAACTCAGCAGGAAGATGACGATGGCAGCGGTGAAGTACTGCTGTACTTTGCTGCCGGGTACTCTTATCGGGTCAACTGACATTATTAAGCAACCAACCTGCTACTAGGCCAGCGAGCACAGCGACGATCAGCTTGATGCGATCCCGACGTTTGCGACGCTGTTTGTCAAGCCGCTCCTGCGGCACCTCCACGTGCTCACCAAACCCGGTGTGCAACACGGCATCATTTTCCAGAATCAAAGCGTAACGGTTTTGTGCAGCGAATAATTGTGAAAGTTTCTTCTCGCCACCGTGTTCGGCATAAGGCGCATGCTGCTGGTAATCAGCCAGGCGGCGCAGCCCAGGATTGAAGGAAAACCCCTGCCATTCCGGCTTGTGCGAGCCCAACTTGTAAAACGCGATACCCTCGACCACTTCACGCTCGTTCAGGTAAACGTAAGGGCTGTGGATACGCAGATCATGATTGTAGCTGCGCAACCAGACCTGCAAGGCCTGAGGGTCGTTTTCCAGCAGCGTCATCGACTCTTCGATGAAGTGCGGACGGTAGAAATCCCAGTCATCTTCGCAATGGAACACCCAGGACGTTTCGATCAGCGAATAGGCCGCGTCGACAGAGCGCATCTGCCCCAGCTTGGGGTTGTTGATGATGAATCGCGTATGCGGGTGCCAGTGTTCGGGAATGCATGCCTGAACCCGGTCATCGCCGGAGTCTTCGGTAATCAGCACATGGCGTATGGGCGCAGTGTTGAAATGGTCGAACGTTTCCAGGGTGCGCTTCAACAGGTCGAATCGACCACAACTGGTGACGACCAGCGTAATGTCGCTGTTTTCGCTGAATACCATCATTCGTTCCCAATCATTGAATATTCATAATTCCCTACCATCCCAATCGTGACCGCAGGCGATCGATCCAGCTCGCCGCCGGCATGCTGCGCAGTGGCGCATGCATGGCGTCCACGATGGCTTTTCCAAGGGCATGGAATGTAAAGCGTTCCTCGACCAAAGTCTGCCCATTACAGGATATTTCACTGGCCAGTGTGACGTTATCGCGCAATTTCGCCAGCTTTTCGCGAAGCTCGGGAATGTCGCGATAGAGCACGATGTTGTGCATGTCGACAAAGCCCAGCGCGCGGTTTTCTTCAGCGCCCTGATCGAAGGCAAGCAGCACGCAGCCGCATGCCATGGCCTCGAAATTCTTGATCATGTATTCGCCCATGCCCACGTCGGCACTGACGAAAAAACGGATGCGGTTCAGGGTGTCGCAATACTCTTCGCCGGACTTGGTCCGTGTGACGAGCAGGTTCTCGACCTGGCCCAACTCGTCCAGCAACGCCTTGCGACCGCTGTAGGCGACGCTGTTGGTGCTGCCCACAAAGGCCAGTTCGATGTCACGCTCGCGTGCCTGCAACTGCAGCAGGCTCTGGTCATAGCCCTTGGGCACGAACACCGCGTCGAAGCCTTCCTGGCGCAGGCGCTCGCTGACCATGAACCCTGAACAGATCACCCGCGCCCAGGGCAGCTTGCGGTAGTGCGCGCTGAACTTGCCGGTGTATTTGCACGGAATGTAGTTCTGGTAGGCATCGTGTTCGAGGATGACCAGATTGGGAATCGTGCGGATAAACCCGACCTGACGCACTTCCTGCTTGAAACGCAGGAAAAACACGATCCGGTCATAGCGGCTGACGTCCACCTCGCGGCGGAAATAACCACGCAGGTTGCGTTGCTCCGCAGAGCTCAGCCAGCGCACTTCGCATTCACAATGTGCGGCGATGCCGTCATAGAGACGGTCCAGAATCGCACGCTGCTCTTTCTGGACCAGCAGTAGAACTTTCATGGTTTTCCTTGCAGTACTGCGCCTGCTGAATCAGAGATCACGGCTGCACCAGAACAACTCGTGTCGTCGCACCGCCTTGCGGAAGAATTCGTTTTCGCCCTCGGCTGGCCAGTGACGACCGGCCAGAACGCGCTGCAGCGCACGGCGCACACGACGCTTGAACGGCATGCGTGGCAGCAGGTCATGCATCATGCCCAGTGCCATGGCCTTGTCGCGTTGCGCGGCGACCGACAATTGAAGGCTGTACGGCACCAGCGGCAGCGCGGCATCGAAAACCGGCGGCAGGCTGATGCCGCTGTAGGCATCGCCCATCGGCCAGCGGTCGTTGTCGTGCAGGTGATTGGCATAACCGAGCACCACCTCCGGCTGCCATTCGAGCCCGAGCAGCGCTTCACGCACCGCAGCCTGGGCGCAGATGTGATCGGGATGAGGGTCGATGGCAGGATGCGGCATCACCACAACCTGCGGCCGGGCCTTGAGAATCAGCGCGCGCAGGTCGGCGAGCAGGTTATTCCAGGTCGGCTGGCCGTTGTCGCCGGGCAATGGCAGGGTATTGAACTGACGAAACAGGCGGGTATCGGTCAGATCGGCTTCCCGCGAACCAACAGGCGTATCCGGCGCAGCCTGCATGGCGGGCAGTTGCAGGCAGAAATAGCCCAATTGCACACACTGCGACTCGGGCACCCCGCCCCAGCGCGCCACGGCGATACTGTCCCAGGCCCGCAAGCGGCCCTTCATACGCGCAGCTTCGGCACGCTCCATGCCCATCTGCCGATAATGCTCGGCCTCGATCTCACCGGCGGTCAGCGTGATGATCCACGCCTCCTCGGCCTGGCTGTACAGTCCGAAGGCGGCCAGCTCGGCATCATCGGCGTGCGGTGCGATGACCATGACACGCTGTTTTCGCGCATCCGGTTGGCGAAACAGCCAGAGACGCGGTGTGCCGGCAAGGCGGCAGCAACGCCCGCGCAGTTTCAGCACACCTGCGGCCAACGGCTCGCCCAGCCCGGTCAGGTTCAGATAGCGCACGCCGCTGACCCCGCGTTCGAATGCCTGCTGGTCGTTGAGGCCCTGACCTTGCAGCTCGACCACCGGATCGAGAAAGCGCCCGAGCCAGGTGCTTTTGACCGTCAGTGCCAGTATCAGCGTTTCGTCGCCGTTCAGCTGTACTGCGGGGTCGATCAGCAACGTGCCGCCGTCGAGGCGCACGCCCGGCACTTCGCTGTCGGCAGCAAAGGTGTACTGATAATCGTCAGACGGCGAATAGAACAGATGATCGGCGAACCAGGCCTCATGGGCGACCCAGGCACACACGGCCAGCACCGGCGCCAGCCACCAGGCCACCAGCACGCCCACAGCGATCAGCAGGAGCAGTCCACCCAGCAACGCCAGTCGCTTGTTACGGCGATGGCGCTTGAGCAACTGCTGCTTGCGACTCAAATCTGGAACACCGGAACGGGGTTGCACCATCGGTCCTTGTACTCGCGGTCGGCACGACCGAAGGAAAAACGCAGCGATTTGCCCAGTGCGCGGGCGTTCTCCCAGGCGGACTGGGTATTGACGAAGCTGAGCACGCTGCCCGGACTGAAATCACGGGTTTGGGGATCGACACCGCCGTTGACGTACTCGATGCTGACCCACTGCGGCGCTTCGACGCGATACACCAGTTGAATGGCAATCGGCGCATCGTTGAGAAACACCACCGAACCGATCAGCAGCTCGCGCAACAGTTCGATGACCTCGGCTTTGTGCCGGGCGCCGGTTGCTTCGAAGCCCCAGCGCCGCTGAAACAGGTCGCAGTACATGCTCGCCAGTTCGGCGCTGCTGAACTCGCTGACAGGCCTTACCGTCCCGCCGGCCTCTTCCAGCAAGCGAAGCTCACGACGCTGGTTGTAACGAAATTTCTTGGACAGTTCTTCAGGCGTACGCGCCATCGCCAGGGATTCGGCCTGTGGCTTGAAGTCACTGATGCGGCCTTCGTTGAGCGCAGACACATAGCGGGCCCGATGCCGGACCGGCACCTCGATATCATCGGCCACCGGCAGAATCAGCTCGGCATTCCCCAGATCGAACAGCCCTTTCTTGCCGTGGCGTTTGAGTTCGTCCTTGGACAGCGCCAGCGAGCGGCCCCAGGTGGCAATCGCGGCCTTCACTTCACCGCCCTGCTCCCAGGCCAGATAACGCACAGCGATGCCGGAAAAGGCCGACAGGCGCGCGACCACCAGCGGATGAGTGGCGACGCTGCCGCCAAACCGCTGCCAGGCTTGCTCGTAGGCAGCCGCATCGATCTGCACCCAGCCCCGCTCGCGCCAGCCCTTGAATCGATTGAGCATCAGGCCCCCGCTGTCAGGCTGGAGACTTGTGGCAGACGCCAGAAGACATTACGCACAGCGTGATCGGAAAAACGTTCGCGCAAGCGCAGCAGCATGCGCTCGGCACAGTCCTGACGTTGTTCGGCATCGAGACCGGCCATGTGCACCAGGCCGTGTGCCAGGCTATGCACGTCACCCAGCGGGAACAACAGGCCAACGTCTTCAACCACTTCCTTGGCGCCGCCGCATGAGGTTGCAACCAGCGGCACACCGGCGACCATCGCCTCCAGCAGGACCATGCCGAACGGTTCGTGGTCCGAGCTCAAGGCGAACACGTCGAAGGCCTTGAAGTAGCGGCGCGCGTCAGGCACTTGCCCAAGGAACAGCACCTGCGGACCGATGCCCAGTTCCAGCGCCAGCGCCTTGAGATCTTCTTCCAGACGCCCCTTGCCGAGAATCACCAGTTGGCTGTTCTCGGGAAGATCGGGCAGCGCTTCGGCAAAACCGCGCAACAGCGTGGCCTGATCCTTGTCGGGATGCAGACGACCGACATTGGCGACGATCCAGGCCGACGCCGACAGGCCCAGCTCTGCGCGGGCATCTTCAGCGGAAAACTGACTGCCCTGCAGTTGCTCGACATCGATCCGGTTGTACAGGGTCTGAATGCGCTCGGCCGACCACTTGGGCAGGCTGCCGCGCATGTCGTCGCGAACCGCGTCGGAAACACCAAGCAGGCTCAGGCGCTTGCGAAACAGGTTGGCGAACAGCTTGCGACTGCGCCGGTGGTAATCGCCGAACGCATGATGCACACCGATCACCGGCAGCTTCGTCGCCAGCAGGGCTATGTACACCGGCTTGAAGCGGTGCGCGATGCAGAAGCTGAAGCTGCGCGTGGCAGCAATTTTGCGCAGATCCCGAATGGCGCCCAGCTTCAGGCCACGAATGGCACTGGAGCTGTACTCCATGAACAGCACTTCGTCCGAACCGCAGTCAGCGACGACATCCGGATCGGCGGCACCGGTCAGAAACACCGTCGTGACCCGATAGCCCTTGCCGGCGAACAGGCTGGCGTATTGCCGCGCGCAGTCCAGAAACGGCCCGTCATAACCGTGACAGAACTGCAGTACGTGTCGTTCAACCGAGCGTGTCATAAGCCTCGACGCCCTCTTTTACCACCAGGATGTCTTCCATGATCAGGTACTCGAGGTCCGAGCCGAAGAACATGTTCAGCGCATCGGTCGGCGAGCAGATCATCGGCTCACCACGGCGGTTCAGCGAGGTGTTCAGGGACACGCCATTGCCGGTCAGGTTTTCCAGCGCTTTCATCATGTCGTAATAGCGCGGGTTGTATTCGCGCTTGAGCACCTGGGCACGGGAGGTGCCGTCTTCATGGACGACTTCCGGAACGCGGGTTTTCCACTCCTCGGCCACTTCGAAGGTGAAGGTCATGAACGGCGCCGGGTGATCGATCTTGATCATCTGCGGGGCGACGGTGTCGAGCATCGACGGGCAGAAAGGCCTCCAGCGCTCGCGGAACTTGATCTGATGGTTGATGCGGTCGGCCACGCCGGTCACGCTCGGGCAACCGATGATGGAGCGACCGCCCAGCGCGCGCGGACCGAACTCCATACGCCCCTGGAACCAGGCAACCGGGTTGCCCTTGACCATGATTTCGGCAATCCGCTCCGGCGTGTTGTCGATCTGGCGCCAGACCGGCTTGCTCGGATGACGGGCACAGGCCGCAATCACATCTTCGTTGCTGTACGCAGGGCCGAGGTAGACGTGTTCCATCTTCTCGACCGGCACACCGCGGGCGTGCGAGACATAAGCCGCAGCGCCCACCGCCGTACCGGCATCGCCGGACGCAGGCTGCACGAACAGCTCCTTGACTTCAGGACGGGCGATGATGCGCTGGTTGAGTTTGACGTTCAGCGCACAGCCACCGGCGAAAGCGATCTTGCCGGTTTCCTTGAGGATGTCACCCAGGTAGTGATCCATCATCTGCAGCGCGAGCTTTTCGAACAGCGCCTGCATGCTCGCGGCGTAGTGAATGTAGGGTTCGTCGGCCACGTCGCCAACGCGTTTCGGGCCGAGCCACTCGATCAGCTTCGGCGAGAAATAGAAGCCCTTGCCGTTCTCTTTGTAGCGACGCAGACCAATAACGTTGGCCAGCTCGGTATTGATGACCAGCTCGCCCTTCTCGAAGGTCGCCAGACGCGAAAAGTCATACTTGCTGGCATCTCCATACGGCGCCATGCCCATGACCTTGAATTCGCCGTCGAGCATCTCGAAACCGAGGAACTCGGTGATCGCGCCGTACAGGCCGCCCAGCGAGTCCGGATCGAAGAATTCCTTGATCTTGTGGATCTTGCCGTTCTCGCCATAGCCGAAGAAGGTCGTGGCGTACTCACCCTTGCCGTCGATGCCCATGATCGCGGTTTTTTCGGTGAAACCGGAGCAGTGGTAGGCGCTGGAAGCGTGGGCCAGGTGATGCTCGACCGGCTCGATCTTGATCTTTTTCGGATCGAAGCCCAGTTGCTCGAGGCACCAGACAATCTTGTTGCGGTAGCGCTTGTAACGGCGATTGCCCATCAGCAGCGCATCGAGGGCGCGATCCGGTGCGTACCAGTAACGCTTGGCGTAATGCCAGCGGGCCTTGCCGAACAGGCTGATCGGGGCGAACGGAATCGCGACCACGTCGACGTCCGAAGGCTTGATGCCTGCCTGTTCCAGACAGAACTTCGCCGACTCGTAGGGCATGCGGTTCTTTGCGTGCTTGTCACGAACGAAGCGCTCTTCTTCGGCCGCTGCTATCAGCTTGCCGTCGATGTAAAGCGCTGCGGAAGGATCATGGCTAAGGGCGCCGGACAGGCCAAGGATCGTCAATGCCACTATGTCTAGCCTCTTTAGTCTGCATGCAGGCGCAGGGCGCCCGGGAAAAGGTGTGCCCCCGCACAGCGGGCTGAGGGCAGCTAAAGGGCGGGATTATAACGTAATGACCAAGGATTGGCTCGACGCGCTGAAATGTCACTCAAGGCGGCCCGCCAGACGGTGTACGAAACGTCTCTTTCGCCGCCTCGCATATTTATCTACAGCGTTGCTGCCCGTTGCACCTGATTAATTGAGGCCTTCAGTCGCAGCCCCCGAGGCCGCCGATCACACCTCAGCGCCTAGCGCAATGGAAAGCCTGTCATGACGCAAACACCACCCTCTTTGGATTTCAACCTTTCAACGCCGAGTCCTGTACCGATGACGCCCAGCGATACCTGGGCTGGCGCGTCCGCAGCGCTGAAAAGGCTCGACGAACTGCGCACCCTGCTGGCCAGGGAGCTGGACGCGCTGCCCCAGGCTGGCGAAGCCCTGCTGAGCGCCCTCGACGGCGCTGACGTGTCCGAACGCGAGTTGCAGATCTTCGGCCTGTTGCAGCAGATCGAAGACTACTGGACGGACCCGGGCGAAACCGGTGAAAGCCGCCGTGATCGCCTCTTGCCCGCCTTGCAAAGGTCCCTGCATGACGAAGCTCGCGTCAGGATTCACGAGCGCGATCTCGACAGTGGCTACCTGGCCTGCCTGCCCGACTCGCCCGATCAGGAAGGCCCGGCGCTCGCCTATTCGACGGTGCGGGTGCAGTTGCATGATGACGAACAGATTGAAATGGCCGGCGTGCTGGTGATTTCCCAGGATCAGGGGCGCACGTTATTGATGCTGCCAGGGCTCGGGATCAGCGGTTTTGCCACGCAGGCCATGATGGTCGCAACCCTTGTGCAGTGGCTCAACACGCCAACGCTGCGCGATGCGCTGCTCAGCAACGCGCAACGGCAGCATCAGGAGCGTTTGACCGAGATACTCCAGGACGCCGACCTGTACCTGGAACCCTTCACGGCTGCCGACGTGCAATTGCAGCCGGTTGTTACCACGGCACCGTTCATTCACGCCTTCGACCGGTTGCTGAACAAGCAGCGCAACGACATCCGTTACGCCTGCGAACAGCCCGGCACGGCGGATCGGCTCAAGCGTCAATCGCTGATCCAGCAAGCCATCGACATGCCTGGCCTGTTCGGCCCGGCGGCCATGCTAGAGCTGCGTGAACTGACCAACAGACGACGTCAGTACGAGCGGGACTTGCCGGAGTGGATGAAGATCGCCAGCGCGGCTGATCTGCAGACCTATGCCCTGCACCTGCAACGCTACGACGCGGCGCATGCTGCGATGCTGAGTGTATTGGGCAGCGCGGCGTCGCCGGAGCGGTTTGCCGAAATGCAGTTGCGCACACGCCTGGCCAATGACCTGGGCCATGATCTGGACCCTGGGGCCTTGACCATCGACACCCGCCGCACGCTGCCAGCGACGAGTGAGACCTACCGCGTGAAGCTGCCGCTGACCGAACTGGCGCTCTATGGCCTGCATCCGGATGACGAGACAGCGGGCTCGGACTTCCTCGACCAGACGCTCATCACCCTCGATGGCCAGCCGCTGGACGCCGCCTATTCGGACTTGAACCCGGCCTACCTTGCCAGAGTGATTGACGAACTCGATCTGCGCGCGGTGTTTGGCGATTTTCAACGCCAGGCCTATCAACAGGAACACAACCAACAGATGCTGCGCGCACTGGCGCGTGTCCGACTGACCACGCTCGGCTGGGCGGCGAAGATGCAGGGGCATATCCGGCCCGATGACTTTGCCATTGTCGCAGCGCTGACCAGCGCGGCGACGGGTACGCCTGATCCCGCGCTGCGCGTGCAGCAGATCAGGCTGAACGACCGCAACGTGATGGCCAGACTGCTGGTGTGTCGCAAGCAGGATGCTCAAGGCCGGACGCAACGGCTGATCATGTTCGCCAGCGAGGCGCCCGGGCAGCAGTATTTCAAGGCCTTCGACACCGACACCCAACTGCTGCATGAGGTGGTCGGCTGGACCGCATCGCCCGCAATGACGGCCTGGCTGCTTGATCAGGTAGAGGTCGCTGCCCGCCCGGAACTGGACGCGCAACTGACGGCGCTGCGCGAGAAACCCCAGCCCGCAAAGGACTTCCTGCAATTCATCGATCACCCCGACTGCGAGACGGCACTGCGCCGTTTTACCGACGAGCAGACCCGCGTATTGCTCTCCGAACAGGCCCGCCATACCCCGGACTGGTACCTGCGCGCCAGCCGCGCCCAGCGTCGGGAATTACTGGCCCTTGAACGCGCCATCGATGGCGCCCTCGACAACTATCAGGCCCAGGCGCACACCGGGGTTCAGTCGTTCAAGGACTACGTACACCAGCGTGCCAGCCAGCAGCTCGGCAAACTGCTGGGCGTCCCCGCAGGCACGGTAGACCCCGATCAGATCGTGATCACCAGCGAGCGCGAAACGCAGACCTACACCGACATGCTGCTCAAAGGCTACAACGACAGCATCGACCCCTTGAGCACTTCGGCAGCCACCGACGCCACGTTCAGCGGCCCGCCGGGGATCGACCTGAGCGCGCTGTCACCCGCTGCTGTCGCAGGTTCGGTACGCGGCCAGTGGCTGGCGGACGAGTACATTGCGCTGATCAGAAACACCCTGCTGAACAGCGAAAACGATGGCTACGCCTACCGTCGCCAATACAGCGTGATGATCACCCAACTGCAGATGAAGGCGGCTGCACTGCGCAGCCTGCTGAAAGGTCATGTCGAGGCCGCGCAGTATGCCTGGCTCACGCAATCGCTGGATAACGCGCACCTGAGCGACCCAGCGTCACGCGAGCGATATCCCCTTTACCCCCTGCAAATACATGTGGATAAACCCCTGATCGCCTCGGGACTGACCGATGTCGATCAACTGGTTATCCCCAGCCCGCTGCTGACCCACATCGAAACCGTTCAGGGCTGCCTGGTCATCCTGCCGACACAGATCCGTCACGCCGCGCTGCTCTATACGCCGCAGGCACCTGACGGTATCGAATTCCGTCTGTTCAGCGACTTCGTGAGCTCGCTGGATAGTGACGGGATGATCGATTACTACAAGGATCGCTGCCGCATCAAGGCACGCCGGACCCTGTCGTTCTTCCTGCGGGACATGCAGAAGGGCAACGCCAACAAGCCTCCGGTCATCCCCAGGGCATTCATTGCAGACGTTGCCGATACCTGTTTCAACCGGCCGCTGGAGCGCAGGCTGCGTGACGTGGAAGAAACCACCACCGGCCGTAACGACATGCTGACGAAGCTGATCCGGGTCAGTGTCGAAATCGTTGCCACGGCCCTGACCCTGCCCTTCCCGCCGGCAAGCTTTGCGGTGGGCAGCCTGATTTCATTGCATGACAGCGGGCAGGCACTGGCAGCGCTGAGCGCAGGCGACCGGGAGCGCGCCACGAACTACATGCTGTCGGCCCTGCTCAACGGCCTCGGTGCAGGCAGCGATTTGCTGGTGGGTCTGAAAGGACTTGGCGGCGCGTTGCACCAGCTTGAGAACAGTCAGCATTCGACCCCGGTACTGCGCTCGTTCCAGCGCCAGCCTTCCCTGCCGCGTTACGAGGATCTGTACCCGGTAGAGCTGCAAGAGCAAGTATTTCTGCTCGGCAAGCCCAACGTTCATGGGCATGCTGCGATTTTCCAGGCGTCCCATGTCGCCTCGGCACCGCCGCTGGCAACCGGCCAGTTCGCTGCGCGCGAGATCGGAGGCGCCTGGCAGCCGCTGCTCCCGTTGCCCCCGACTGCACAGCGCGCGCCATCAGGTTTGCGCATCGATCTGGCCGTCGACATCTCTCTGGAGAACGTGCCACGTATCGCCGAGGGTCACGCAAAAGGCGTGCATGCGATCAATGGAAAATACTATATCCAGCTCTCAGACCAGGCCTTTGAGGTTCAGTACGACGCCTACTGGCAGTACTGGCAGATCATCGACCCGGCCAATCCGTTCGCCTTCTTCGGCAAACAGCCGGTTCGCCTGAATGATCAGGGCCAGTGGCTGCTTGTCGAACGGCAGCGCCTGCGCGGCGGCGGGCTGGACACTCCGGGCACTTATCGACCGCTACCTGAGCAAGCCAGCGCAAGCTCAAGCTCGCTGAATACCTTGAGCGACTATGAGATGCCGAGCGGCATGCGCGCGCACCTGGACATCGTCATCAACAAGGAAGTCTTCGACCCGACCGGCGCAGGCCTGGACGTCTATTTCGAAACGTATTTCACCGAGGTGCGCCAGACCTTCACGGCGCGTCGGGAACAACTCTATCAGGACGCCCAGGCCTTTTTTGCCCGATTCACGCCTCCACCCAGGCCGACCCTGCCCGCCTATGGCCTGCCCGGCAGCGTCGACACGCTCATCAAGCACATCTTCAGTCACAGTAACGGACTGGTGTTCAGCGAAGCCCCGAAATCGGTGGCCAGCAAGCGTCTGCTGCTGCTCAACATGCCCTTGCTCGCAGAGCAGCGTGTCGAGGTGCTGTACATCGAGCACCTGCTGACCGACAAACACCTGCGCAAGCTGGCCAGGTATCGCCAACTGGGCAAAAAGAGTCGCTCCGGCTCTCATGAACTCAAGTATTACCTGCAAGAGACCAATCGCGGCGCCCTGAACAACGCCAGCAGCGAATTCGATTACTACCACCTGATCAAGGCAGCCCACCGTTACGGGATCGAGGTGCGCCCGTTCAGTTCGTCGATCAGCTATCCGTTTCTCGGCCATACAGTGCTGAGCGCTGCCGATGACCCGGCAGCCGCCATGAAAATGAGCAACTTCTTCGGGCACAGGCTCATCAACCACGACATCGAGCCGGCCTCTGCCAGGCGTTGGGTAGCGCTGCTCGACCAGAAGCTGGCCACGACGCACGATCAAGTGCCCGGCATCGCTGAAATGCAGGGCGCCGTCAGTGTGCAGGTCCAGGACATCCCCGCCGGACGTCCGACCCGCATCAGGCAAGGCGCTGGTGAGGCGCATGAAAACACGCCGTCTCACTGCGACTTCAGCATAGCGTTTGCCGACCCGACGCTGCCCGCCAGGCCGCTGCCCCCTGCCACTGCTCTGGATAACACGTTGATCCGCGAGCTGGGCGACCCGACCGCGATTGCCGAGGGTGAGCGCTGGGCGGGCGAGTACGGGTTCGTCCTTGACGAAAACCATACCTGGCTGCGCGTGGAAGCCGATGACTGGAGCGTTGACAGGTCGATGACGGCCATCCAGCAATCGCTGACCGATGCTACCTACGAAATGCCGCCGGATACCAGAACCACGCTGCATCGCCTGGCGAACTTCGAAAAGAAGGGGCTCGATATGGAGTATTTTTTTGAAGACATCGAACTCGACACTGTGCGCAATACGTTCGACCTGCGGCGCAAGAATCTGCAAAAGGACGCCGCCAGCATCAGTGCCGCGCAACTGCCGCCTCGCCCGACATTGCCAGCCATTGAACCCCAGACAAGCACTGCCGGGCTGCTTGAAACCCTGTATCGCCATACCGAAGGCCTCGTCATTGGCGAGTCACACTCTTCGGTCGCCAGCAAAAAGCTGATCATCGACAACCTGCCGTTGCTGTCGCAGCAGAACGTCAAAACGCTGTACATGGAGCACCTGCTGAGCGATCTGCATCAGGCGGACCTGGATCGTTTCCTCGAAACCGGGCGGATGAGCAAAACCCTGCTGCATGACCTGAAAACCCTGGACCGCGGGCATCACACCGACCCGAACGGCGTCTACACGTTCGAACAGCTGGTCATCAGGGCGCGCCAGCAGGGCCTGGAGATTCGCGCCATCGATTGCGCAAGCAGTTACCACCTCAAAGGTGTCGCCGGGGAAGAGTCCATTACCCGTCAGCAAATGATGAATTACTTTGCCTCGCGCACGATCCGCAGGCATCAGGACGTGATGGGCTCGCACAAGTGGATCGCGCTGGTTGGCAACAGCCATTCCAATACCTACCAAGGCGTCGTGCCTGGCATTGCCGAACTGCAAGGAGGAATCGGCCTGCGGGTCGTCGATGTGGCTCCGGGCCATTCGAGGGGTATAACGCTGGATCAGGGAGAGCTCGTCTCGGGTGGCATAGCGGATGACAAGGTCTACATCAAAGCTGATTATCGAGTGGAGATGGAGGTGCCGCGTCCACAGCCGGCCCGGCTGCCGAGCATCGAGAAACGCCTCTCCCGTCCAGGCATGTTTCTGGTGCAGGAGGGTGAAGGCAACCTGCAAACCATCGTCCATCGCGCACGCGACACCTGGATTCACCGCACGCCAGTGCTGCGCAATGCCGAAGGCAAGCTGTACATCGAACGCCTGCGCTGGCCGCGCATCCACCTCAAACCCTTCGACGATATCGATGCACTGGTGGCGGCACTCGAAGCGATGAACCTCACGCGCGCTACCTGAGGATGCAGACGCTCCGCGTCACACAGAGGACGCGGAGCGTCCGGAACTGCATGCCAACGCGGAGCATTGGCACGATAACCTGCACCTACCGATGAGCGCTCCGCGCTGGCACGAGAGTCAGGTGGATTCAGTCTGACGCGAGCTTCGGCAAGCGCTGTTCCAGCAACTGGTGCAGCGCGCTGTGCGCGGGCCAGTTACGCATGAAGCGGGCCCGGTCACGGGCGTAGGCCGCCGCGAATGACGACTGCGAGCTGTGCTGCTGCATGGCGTCCAGGTCGATCATCGCCCAGCGATCGACGTGCCAGAACAGGTTATGCCCCTTGAAATCGCCATGGCTGATGCGCGCCTGGATAAGCTGCGCGAAAAGCCGGTCCAGCGCCAACAGTTCGACCTCTGGCGCATCACCATTTTCCACATAGGGAGCGAAGCGTTCGATGATGTCCGGCCCATCGATGAACTCGGTCACCAGCCAGGCCTTGCTGCGCAAGCCAAGAAAGCGCTTTTCCTGCACGGCCAGCGGTTTGGGTGTGGCGATACCGAGGAACATCAGCCGGTTGCCTTCGCGCCACGAATGCCAGGCCCGGCTGGGGCGCCAGAAGCGCTTGAGCCAGTGGCTGAAATTCTTGATGTTGTAGCGCTTGATGACCAGCGGACGACCATTGACCTCAACCCGCCCGACACTCGCAGCCCCTCCGGTCTTGTACAGATGGCCCTTGTCGAGCAAGGCATCCGCCTGACTCAGCACCGGCAGCATCGCGGGTTCTTCCTCGCGACGAATGGCGCGGAACACCGAAGCGCTGTCCTCGACACTGAACAGACTGCAGTCGCGCACGGTCTTGCTCATGAAGTCCTTGAGCCGCCAGCTGCGAACCTTGTCGATCTGCTTTTGCAGCGCTTCCATCGGCAAACCATGTTCGGCATTGCTCAACAGGTAATGCACCAACAGCTCTTCAGTAAACGGTTCGAAAGACCTGGGCAACTGGGCAAAGAACACGCCGAGATTTTCCAGCACCTTTTGCCGCGACAACGGCGTACCAGCCTGTTCAGCACGAATGCCGGCGCCATCGATCAGGTACAGCTGCCCCTTGTGGCGCAGCAGGTTGTCCAGGTGCAGGTCTTCCTGCCACAGGCCCTTTGCATGCTGCAGGGCAATGGCCGATAGTGCCTCGCCGAGCACCGCTTGCTGCTCGTCTGCCAGCGGTGCCAGGTGCTGAACAGCGTTCCACGCATCGCCCAGGCTGGGTGCCTGTTCCAGAAACTCGAACAACAGCCAGCCACCCTCGCCGTCCTGCAGACCGTCGGCCAGCAGCAGCGGTGTGGTCAGGCCCTGTTCGGCAAGCAGCCTTACCCCGGCCAGCTCACGCTGAAAGTGTCGGGCCGCCTTGTCGCCCACCAGCAGTTTTGCCAGCACCGTTCGGCCTCGCCAGACACCGGCCCCGACATAGCGTTGCCCCGGCAAGACACGCAGCAGGGTCAGCAATTGCAGTTCAGCCGATCCGGCAGCATCGGCCAGCGTCAGGCTCATCGGCAACTCGGGGGTACGTCCGGCGGTCTTGAGTTCAGACAGGCGCATCAACGGGTCTCTTTATCATCGCGGTGTTGAAGGTCTCGTTTGTGAGCGCCGCGCTTGCCCAGGCGCGCACTCCAGGCGTCGACCAGCAGGCTGTTCGGCGTGGCGTGCAGATAAGCCGCCAGCAGCTCGCGCCGATCGGCCTCATTCCACATCGGCGCACGGCGCAGCAGCGGTTCGAGGTCGCGGGCAAGGTCACGCTTGCCGAAGATCACCGGGCGGGTTTTTTCCAGGTCGATCAGTTGCGCCTGATACCCCGTAGCGGCTGCCTGAAGAAAAATATGCTTGGGGTAGAAGCAGCCATGCACCTGTCCGGCGCCGTGCAGCGTGCGCGCCAGCTGGCCGCAGGCATGCAGTATTGCCTGACGCTGAGGGGCCTCCATCTGGTTCCACTGCTGCAACAGCTCGTCAAGATCGGTCCAGCCGTCCAGCGCACGCGTCATCAGGATAGCCCGGCGTTCGCCGTCGACCTTGCGCTCGCCATAGAACACCGCCTGCAACGCCGGAATCCCCAGCTTGCGATAGCGACTGATGTTACGAAACTCGCGCGAAAACGACGGTTCGCCAAACGGGTGATGCAACGTGTGAGTCAGGTAGTTGCTCTGACGCTTGAGGTAAAAACCCTGACCGTCCAGATCGAGGCGGAACACACTGCTCCAGCCGCCGCGCCCGGTATTGGGTTCGTCGACCGCATCGAGTCTGATGTTCCAAAGCGATTCAAAATCAGCCAGGTTGTGACGCGCCAGTAAAGGCTGGTCGGCACTGGCAATAAAAACGCTCATTCACGGCCCTCGAAAAAGCTGACGATATGTCGAATACGTTTTTTGTCGGAGGCGTTCAAACGCGTTCGCTGGCGGTATTGCAGGTAGAAGCGCAGGCGCTGGGTGGCTGACAAATGATACTTGGCGACCTTGTCCAGGCAGGCCAGATCTTTGGTGATCCGATAGCGCAGCATGAAGCTCCACCAGAATGCACCATTGGGGCAATCGATGAAAAACAGCTTGCCCTCGTTATCGACCAACAGGTTGCGCCATTTCAAATCGTTATGCGTGAAATGGTTGTCGTGCATGATCCGGGTAAAGGCAGCCAGTTGGCGACTGACTGCATCGACCCAGTGGCGGTCGGCCAGTCGCGGATCCTTGCGTTGCGCCAGTGCCGACAAGTCTTCGGTGTTCGGCAAGCCACGCGTGATCAATGCGCCACGATCATACGCCGCGCCATTACGCTCCAGCCCCCAGGCCACGACTTCTGCGGTGGGGATGCCCCATTTGGCAAAGCGCTTGAGGTTCTGCCACTCGGACTTGACCCTCGGCTTGCCCATGTAGCGACGCAGGCCCTTGCCCGCGCCCACGTAGCGTTTGACGTAGTAGTAAACCCCGCCGCGCTCGACGCGAATGACGTCGGACAGCGGGTCGCGGGTCAACTGCTGTCCCTGCAGGGCAAATACGGCATCCAGGCTACCGAATTCCTGTTCCAGGAACGCGTACTCGGGCTCGAGCTTCCAGCCCGCCATCAGAGAGCGTCTCCGTAGCGCACTTTGCGCTGATACAACTTGTCGGCTTTTTTATCCAGCCAGGTCAGCAACGTCGCTTCCTTGAGCAGGATTTCGCGCAACGGCTTCTGGAAATAACCCTTGAGAAAACGCAGTTTGTCGCGGCGGGTCAGGCCGATGTCCAGCGCGGAGAAATACAGCGCGGCCAGGTCCTTGTTGCGCCAGCGCGGCGTGATCGCACGGCGGGTCTGGGCACGGTGCAGGTCGATGACCGACAGTTTGAAATCGTCAGCGGTCACTGGCTTGTCGGTGTGCAGCAGAAAATGGCAGATGTAGCAGTCGCGATGATTGACGCCTGCGCGGTGCATCATGCCGACCATGCGGGCGACTTCGGCAATGAAGGCTCTTTTCAGACGCGGCTCGGGCGGCTCGCTGCGCCAGTTGAGGCTGATGTCTTCAAGGCTGATGGTCGGTGCCAGTTCTTCAGTGACGATGAACGAGTGCTGCGCGGCAGGGTTGCTGCCACGCTCACCATAGGCCACGGCCGTCATGGTCGGGACGCCGGCTTCATGCAGACGCTCGATGGCGTCCCATTCCTTGCCCGCGCCCAGTACCGGCAGCTTGGCGGTTGCCAGGTTCTTGGCGATCTCGCCCCAGCCGATGCCGCGGTGGATCTTGACGAAGTAACCGCGCCCGTCGACCTCGGTGCGCAGCGTGCGGCGCCCTTCCAGTTCGCGGTAGACCTCACCGCTCAGGCCTTCGACCTCGACGAACGCATCGCGCCCCGCCCACAGGCTCTTGAACGGCTCAGCAAGGAACAGCTTCATCAGTAGTGCTCCGCCAGAATCACATCCGCAGCGTGTTGCGGCATGCTGTAAAGGTCTGCCGTGTCGGCAAAGGTCAGGCCATTGCGCGACCACGCGCTGCGTGCGGCGTTGTCCAGAAGCATCTCCGACAGGTAGCGATTGAGCTGCGCCTGATCGAACGGCTCATCCAGCACCCGCCCGCAATCGGCCTCGGCAATATAGTGAGCGTAACCACAGACCGCGCTGACTAGGACCGGCAAACCGGCAACCAGCGCTTCGAGCAGCACGGTCCCGGTGTTTTCGTTGTAGGCCGGATGAATCAGCAGGTCGGAGCCCAGCAGAAAACGCGGAATATCGCTGCGCCCTTTCATAAAGGTCACCTGATCACCCAGGCCGAGCGCCGCGCTCTGCAGTTGGAATACTTTGGGGTCGTCCTGACCGATTACAAAAAGCCGCGTGCGCTTCTTCAGTTCGGCGGGCAGAGCCGCGAGCGCCTTGAGGCTGCGATCCACGCCCTTGGTCTTGAAACCGGAGCCGATCTGCACCAATAACAGGTCATCGTCGGCAAGGCCGAATTCCTTGCGAAAGCCTGCACGAATGTCAGGTGCATCCGGCGGCGCGCGGCGATCCTGGGAAATACCCGGCGGCAGCAAATGGAAGCGCGACGGCGGGGTGTCGTAATGCTTGATGAACAGCGGCTGCTGCACTTCGGAGATCATCAACACCTGGGTTTTCGAGTCCCTGGCAAACACTGCGCGCTCGTAGTCGGCAAAGTGGCGGTAACGGCCCCACTTGCGATAGAGCGGGCTGCGCAGGTTCTGCGCCTTGTCCTCGAAGCAGCCGTCGGCGGCGTAATACACATCCAGACCGGGCATCTTGTTGAAACCGATCAGGCGGTCCACCGGGCGTTTGGCCAGGTCCGCCTCCATCCAGGCACTGAGCTTTTCGTTGCGCCGATGGTTGAAGAACGCCTTGACCGGCGCCACCAGCACCTCGAAACCGGGCGGCACATCGCCTTCCCAGATCAGGGTATAGACACGGACCTGATGACCGCGCTGCTGACACTCCAGCGCGATGCGCATGAAGTCGCGTTGCAGGCCACCGAACGGGAAGTATTTGTAGAGTACAAAAGCCAGTTGCATCAGCCAGGTTCCTTTGCCAGCAACAGCGCGCCCAATTGGCTCGCTACTCGCTCGGGATTCAAACGAGTGAAGCACATCGGCCACTCGCGCTTAAGGTCGAACCGGCGCTGATCGTCGGCGCTCGGTTGGTACGTGCATTTCTTTTGCAGGCATGGCGTGCAGCCCGGGTAGTCGCTGGCCAGATGCACCTGCGACTTGCCGTAGGCTCCGGTCAGGCCCGGATTGGTCGGGCCGAACAGGGAAATGGTCGGCACATCCAGTGCCGCGGCCAGGTGCCCGATGCCGGTGTCTACCGCGACGCACGCCTGCGCGCTGGCCAGCACCCGCGCAACCCCTGCCAGATTGAGCTTGGGCAGCACGTGCGCACTGCTCAGACCCTCGGCAATACGCTCGGCGCGGGCCTTCTCTGCCGGGTTGCCCCACGGCAACTGCACCTGCAGACCGCGCGCAGCCATCAATTCAGCCAGTTGCCGCCAGTACAGCTCGGGCCAGTGCTTGGTGTCCCAGGTCGTGCCATGCAAGAACAGCACGAACGGGGCCTGCAAACTGTCATCCAGCGTCGCCAGCGGCTTGAGACCGTAATCGCCCATGCCGGACGGCTGTGGATAGCCCAGTGCCTGAGCGAACAACTGACGCAGCCGCTCGACCGCATGCTGCCCGCGTGCCACTGGAAAAGCGCGATCATAAAAGCGACTGGCGACCGGCTCGCGTGCCGAATCGCGGTCCAGACCGGCCACCGGTGCCTCGACATAGCGTGTCAGCCAGGCACTTTTGAACAGGCCCTGCGCATCAATCACCAGATCATAACGCTGTTCGCGCACCTGCTGCTTGAAGCGCCGCCATTCGCCGGACCTGAAGGTCTGCCAGAGGTGCTTGCGCCAGCGGCGGATCGCCACCGGGATGACCCTGTCGACCGCCGGATGCCAGGCGGGAATTTCCGCGAAGCCTTCCTCGACCACCCAGTCGAAGCGAATACCGGGCAGCGCGCGCGCCGCGTCGGTCAGCGCGGGCAAGGCATGGATCACATCACCCAGTGAAGACGTCTTGATCAGCAGTACCCGCAAAATCAGGCAACCTCCACCGGCGTGCTACTCAGACGGCTCAGCGCCTGAGTCACGGCGTCCGGCTCAAGCAGACGCATGCAGTTGTAATGGCCGAAACGGCAGGTGCGCTCAAAGCACGGGCTGCACTCGATGCCGAGTCGCACCACCTCCACTGCGTCGGCCAGCGGCGGCGTGAAGCCCGGCGAGGTCGAGCCGTAGACAGCCACCAGCGGACGGTTCAGCGCGGCGGCCACATGCATCAGGCCGGAATCGTTGGAGACCACCGCGTCGGCGCACGACAGCAGGTCAATGGCTTCGGCCAGCGAGGTCTCGCCACTGAGGTTGACGGACTCCTCACGCAGGCCGGGAATCAGCTCCTGGCGAATGCTCTCACCGACCGGATGATCCTTTTTCGAGCCAAACAGCCAGACCTGCCAGCCTTCGCGAATGCTCGCGTCAGCGACCTGTGCGTAATGTTCGGCAGGCCAGCGCTTGGACTCGCCGAACTCTGCGCCGGGGCACAGCGCCAGTACCGGGCGATCCAGGGTGAGGCCGAATTTGCTCAGTGCGGCATCGCGCGTGGCCGGGTCGATGCGCAGGCTCGGTCGCGGGTAAGGACGCGGCAACTCGGCGCCCTTGTCGAAGGCCAGGGCCATGAAACGTTCGATCATCAGCGGGTAACGCTGTTTGTCGAGGGTCCGCACGTCGTTGAGCAGGCCGTAGCGAAACTCGCCGCGCCAGCCGGTGCGCTTCGGGATACCGGCAAAAAACGGCACCAGCGCGGATTTCAGCGAATTGGGCAGCAGGATAGCCTGATCGTATTGGCCAGCCAGGGACTTGCCGATCCGGCGACGGGTCGCCAGTTCCAGGGCACCGTGCCCCAGCGGAAAACTCAGCGCAGCGCGAACCTGCGGCATGCGCTCCAGTATCGGACGGCTCCATTCAGGGGCCAACACGTCGATTTCGCACTCGGGATGACGCTGTTTCAGACACTGGAACAGCGTTTGTGCCATCACCATGTCACCGACCCAGCTAGGCCCAACGATCAGAATTTTCATGTTCTATCCAAAAACGACCAGAAACGATCAGGGAGGCCGATCAGACTGCGTGACGTTCCCACACAACCTGTCGCCTCCCTGTCATAGCTTTATAGAGTGTTGCAGCGGAATGTGGCGTTGCCGTGAGGCTCAGCTCAACCCCATCTGCGTCCAGATCCGCATCACCTCACGCCGCTGGGCATGAAACTGATCGCCGCTGACCACGCCCGCCTGCTTCTGCAAGGCCTGGCGATGTGCCGCCGAGCGATACGCCTTATAGGCTTCGCGCAACAGGCCGGCATCCGTATCCGGCAGCAGCCCTGCCTCTTCCAGCCCTTCGAGAATCCGGATGTTGTCGGTGTATTGCAGCAGCGCGGGATGCTCTCTGGACCACGCCAAGGCGGCGTATTGCACCATAAATTCGATATCGACGATACCTCCGGCGTCCTGCTTGAGGTCGAATGGCACCGCCGCCTCGAAGGCATTGGCCGCCCTGCCGGCCGCCGTCGCGCGGGTCCCGAGGTTGTCACGCATCTTGGCGCGCATTTCGCTGACTTCGGCGCGCAGCTTGTCCAGATCGCGTTCGCGCCCCAGCACATCGGCACGGACTTTCTCGAATTGCTCGCCGACATCCCGGCTGCCGGTCATGACCCGCGCCCGGACCAGTGCCTGATGCTCCCAGGTCCAGGCTTCACTGGCCTGATAACGGGCGAAAGCGCCCAAAGAGCTGACCAACAGGCCGGACGCCCCCGAAGGCCGCAGGCGCATGTCGACCTCATACAGCTGACCGGAGTTGGTTTGCGTGGTCAGCAAATGGATCACCCGCTGCCCCAGCCGGGTGAAGAACTGCGCGGTGTCGATCGGTTTGGCACCGTCGGTCTCGGCTTCCAGATCGCCATTATGAATGAACACCAGATCCAGATCGGAGCCGTGCCCCAGTTCGATGCCGCCGACCTTGCCGTAGCCGACGATCACGAAGCCCGGATCGCACAACGAGCCATCCGGGCGTAACGGCGTACCGTGGCGGGCCACGCTGTAGCGCCAGGCCAGCGCGAGCACCTGATCGAGAATCGCCTCGGCCAGCCAGGTCAGGTAATCACTGACTTTCATCAATGGCAGGCTGCCGGATATCTCGGATGCCGCGACCCGCAGGCTGTGCGCCAGCTTGAAATGCCGCAGGGCTTCCATCTGTTGCTCGAGATCGTCCTCGGGGATACGAATCAGCCGTTCGCGCAGCTCGGCGGCGAGTTCCGGGGCCAGCGGCGGATTGAACAGCCGTCCCTCGTTGAGCAACTCATCGAGCAGCAACGGGAAACGCGCGATCTGTTCGGCAATCCACGGGCTGGCGGCGCACAGGGTCAGCAGCTGTCGCAGCGCGTCGGGGTTTTCCGTGAGCAGTACCAAGTACGCCGAGCGCCGCGCGACGGCTTCTACCAGCGGCAGCACGCGCTCCAGGACCAGGTCGGGCTTCTCATGCTCCACCGCCTGAGCCAGCAGACGGGGGATGAACGCGTCCAGTCGCTCACGGCTCAGACGCTGCATCGAACGCAGGTTGGGGCTGCTGCGCAGGTTGGCCAGATTTTTCAGCGCCCTCTCGGCATCGACGAAGCCGGCCTGCAACAGTTGGCGACCTGCGGCTTCTTCGTCCTGGGACTCTTCCCACAACGGCAGCCATTCGCCTCCAACCACCACTTCGCCATCTTCATCTTGCTCGTCATCCGGATCGGCGTCGGGGTCAGCAATGACCTGGCGGAAATGCCAGGCCACACGGCCACGCCAGTACATCAGCCGTTCATGAAAGGCAGCCCAGTCAGCGAAGCCCATGATCAAGGCAACACGCGCCTGATCCTGTTCGTTGTCCGGGAGCATCTGCGTCTGACGGTCGGCAATCGCCTGAATGGCATGCTCGGTGTAGCGCAGAAACTCGTAGCCCTCGCGCAACTCTTCGGTCACCGCCGAGGGCAGATAGCCCTGCCCCTCAAGGGTTTTCAGCACTTTGAACAGCGGTCGCTGCTGCAGACTCAGGTCGCGGCCGCCGTGAATCAGTTGAAAGGCCTGGGCGATGAACTCCACCTCGCGAATGCCGCCGGCACCCAGCTTGATGTTTTCCGCCATGCCCTTGCGCTTCACTTCCTGCTGAATGAGCTGCTTCATGGTGCGCAGCGCTTCGATGGCCGAGAAGTCCAGATAGCGGCGATAGACGAACGGACGCAGCATCGCCAGCAATTCGGCACCGGCCGCCTGATCGCCCCCGACCACGCGCGCCTTGATCATCGCGTAACGTTCCCAGTCACGGCCCTGGTCCTGGTAATACTGCTCCAGCGCATTGAAGCTGAGCACCAGTGCTCCGGACGAACCGTAGGGGCGCAGACGCATGTCGACCCGGAACACGAACCCGTCGACGGTCACCGGGTCGAGCGCCTTGATCAGCCGCTGGCCCAGACGAATGAAAAACTCCTGATTGTCCAGCGCACGCTTGGTACCGACGGTTTCGCCGCCCTCCGGGTAGCCGAAGATCAGGTCAATGTCCGAGGACAGGTTCAGTTCCACCGCGCCGAGCTTGCCCATACCCAGGATGACCATGTGCTGCGGCTTTCCGGAATGACGACCGGTCGGGGTGCCGAACTGCTGGCAATGCCGGGCGTACAACCATTGGTAAGCCAGATCGATCGACGCATCGGCCATGTCCGACAGGTCACGGCAGGTTTCGATCAGGTTTGCCTGACGGCTCAGGTCGCGCCAGATAATCCGTACTTGCTGGCGCGCGCGCTGTCGACGTAGATTACGCCCCAATTCATCCTCGCTGGCGACGCTCGACAGCGCGTCGGCAAGCTGACCACGCAATTGGCCGGCAGAGAAGCTACGCTCCAGCTCGCCCGAATCGGCCAGCTGCAGGAGCATCTGCGGATCACGGCAGACTTGTTCGGTTACAAAATCACTGGCGGCGCAGACCCGGTCGAAGGCTGCCTGTCGCGCCTCGGGCCAGGCCTGGAAAGAAGCCAGCGCGTCCTCGGACAGGGCAGTCAGCGCAGCCTGAAACATCTGGCGGGCGCGGCTGATCGATGGCAGCAGAATGGCCGGAAATTCGGCCAGTAAAGGTAGGCTCATGGTCTATCCTTGATCGGCGTGCAGACGCCCGTCCGTCGTTACGGCGAGACGCGTCTGCCAGCACCGCTTGTCGAACAAAGGTTATAAATTGCTGGAAAAATCAAATTAGAAGCATAAAAATCCGCTTTTTCCCTGCAAGATGTTCAATAGCGATCAACAGTAACGTTTTAAGCTACACGACAACAGGAGCGATTGAGTCGCTTCTCTGTAGTTTTACTACTGGGTCCGATACTCGGAGGGCTGAAATCGTCGTCGATTTGTAGTAAAACTACACGCCGCCGGATCCCACCCTCCGGAAATCCAAGAATTTATGTCGTCTGCCCACAAGGCCAGTCGCAAACTCAGGCAACCGATTCTGGAAGCCTTTCCGCCCTGGAGCAAGCCATGCAAGACCTCGATCCCGTCGAAACCCAGGAATGGCTGGACGCCCTGGAATCGGTTCTCGACAAAGAAGGCGAAGACCGCGCTCACTACCTGATGACCCGTTTGGGCGAGCTGGCCACCCGTAGTGGTTCGCAGCTGCCGTACGCCATCACCACGCCATATCGCAACACCATTCCTGTCACCCACGAAGCACGCATGCCTGGCGACCTGTTCATGGAACGCCGCATTCGCTCGCTGGTGCGCTGGAACGCATTGGCCATGGTTGTCAAAACCAACATCGGCGACCCGGATCTGGGCGGCCACATCTCCAGCTTCGCCTCCAGCGCCACGCTGTACGACATCGGCTTCAACTACTTCTTCCAGGCCCCGACCGACGAACACGGCGGCGACCTGATCTACTTCCAGGGTCACGCATCGCCAGGCGTTTACGCCCGTGCGTTCATGGAAGGCCGCATCACCGAAGAGCAAATGACCAACTTCCGTCAGGAAGTCGACGGCAATGGCCTGTCTTCTTACCCACACCCGTGGCTGATGAAGGATTTCTGGCAGTTCCCGACTGTATCGATGGGCCTTGGCCCGATCCAGGCGATCTACCAGGCGCGCTTCATGAAGTACCTGGAACACCGCGGTTACATCCCGGAAGGCAAGCAGAAAGTCTGGTGCTTCCTGGGTGACGGCGAGACCGACGAGCCGGAATCCCTGGGCGCCATCGCCCTGGCCGGTCGCGAGAAGCTCGACAACCTGATCTTCGTCGTCAACTGCAACCTGCAGCGCCTCGACGGCCCGGTTCGCGGCAACGCCAAGATCATCCAGGAACTCGAAGGCGTGTTCCGTGGCGCTCAATGGAACGTCACCAAAGTCATCTGGGGCCGTTTCTGGGACCCACTGCTGGCCAAGGACGTCGACGGTATCCTGCAACGTCGCATGGACGAAGTCATCGACGGCGAATACCAGAACTACAAGGCCAAGGACGGCGCGTTCGTCCGCGAGCACTTCTTCAACTCGCCTGAACTCAAGGCCATGGTTGCCGATCTGTCCGACGACGAGATCTGGAAACTCAACCGTGGCGGCCACGACCCGTACAAGGTCTATGCGGCCTACCACGAAGCCGTCAACCACAAGGGTCAACCGACCGTGGTTCTGGCCAAGACCATCAAGGGTTATGGCACCGGCGCCGGTGAAGCGAAAAACACTGCGCACAACACCAAAAAGGTCGATGTCGACAGCCTGCGTCACTTCCGTGACCGCTTCGACATCCCGGTCAAGGACTCCGAACTCGAAGCCCTGCCGTTCTACAAGCCGGAAGAAGGCAGCGCCGAAGCCCGTTACCTGAGCGAGCGTCGTGCTGCGCTGGGTGGTTTCGTGCCGCAGCGTCGTGCGCAGAGCTTCAGCCTGCCGACCCCGCCACTCGAGACCCTCAAGGCCATCCTGGATGGCTCGGGCGATCGCGAAATCTCCACCACCATGGCCTTCGTGCGCATCCTGACGCAACTGGTCAAGGACAAGGAAATCGGTCCGCGCATCGTGCCGATCATCCCGGACGAAGCGCGTACCTTCGGTATGGAAGGCATGTTCCGCCAACTGGGCATCTACTCGTCGGTCGGCCAGCTCTACGAGCCAGTCGATAAAGAACAGGTGATGTTCTATCGCGAAGACAAGAAAGGCCAGATCCTCGAAGAAGGCATCAACGAAGCGGGCGCCATGTCCTCCTTCATCGCTGCCGGTACTTCGTATTCCAGCCACAACCAGCCGATGATTCCGTTCTACATCTTCTACTCGATGTTCGGTTTCCAGCGTATCGGCGACCTGGCCTGGGCCGCTGGCGACAGCCGTACCCGTGGCTTCCTGATTGGCGGCACCGCCGGCCGTACCACGCTGAACGGTGAAGGCCTGCAGCACGAAGACGGTCACAGCCACATCCTGGCATCGACCATCCCGAACTGCCGCACCTTCGACCCGACTTACGGTTATGAACTGGCAGTGATCATCCAGGACGGCATGCGCCGGATGTTCGAAGAGCAGCAGGACGTTTTCTACTACCTGACCGTGATGAACGAGTCCTACGCCCAGCCAGCCATGCCGGCCGGTGTGGAAGAAGGCATCGTCAAGGGCATGTACCTGCTCGAAGAAGACACCAAGGAAGCGGCGCACCACGTCCAGTTGCTGGGCTCGGGCACCATCCTGCGTGAAGTCCGCGAAGCAGCGAAGATTCTCCGTGACGAGTTCAACATCGGTGCCGACGTGTGGAGCGTCACCAGCTTCAACGAGCTGCGTCGCGACGGTCTGGCTGCAGAGCGCAACAACCGCCTGCACCCTGGCCAGAAGCCGCAGCTGAGCTATGTCGAGGAATGCCTGAACGGTCGCAAAGGTCCGGTCATCGCATCGACGGATTACATGAAGCTGTTCGCTGATCAGATTCGTCAGTGGGTTCCAACCAAGGAATACAAAGTCCTGGGCACCGACGGTTTCGGCCGTAGCGACAGCCGCAAGAAGCTGCGTCACTTCTTTGAAGTCGATCGTCACTTCGTGGTGCTGGCAGCCCTGGAAGCCTTGGCTGATCGTGGCGATATCGAACCTAAAGTCGTGGCGGAAGCCATCGCCAAGTTCGGTATCGATCCTGAAAAACGCAATCCACTGGACTGCTAAGAGTCTGCTTCAAGAGCGCTGATCAGAGCGTAAACAGCCGAGGATGCGGAATTTACTCGACGTAAATGAGCATCCAACGCTGTTTCGTTGTAACTGAACCAGCGTATTCGTGAGTGAACAGGTTCTCCTAAGGAGAGACATAGTGAGTGAGTTAATTCGTGTACCCGACATCGGCAACGGTGAAGGCGAAGTCATTGAATTGATGGTCAAGGTCGGTGATCGCATCGAAGCCGACCAGAGCGTTCTGACGCTTGAGTCGGACAAGGCGAGCATGGAAATCCCTGCTCCCAAGGCTGGCGTCATCAAGACCATGAAGGTCAAGCTGGGCGACCGTCTGAAAGAAGGCGACGAGCTGTTCGAACTGGAAGTGGAAGGCGAAGCGGCTGCGGCCCCGGCACCTGCTGCCGAACCTGCCGCTGCCCCTGCCCCTGCTGCTGCCGAAAAGCCGGCTGAAGCGGCACCTGCACCTGCGGCGGCCGCCGAGCCTGCTCCGGCAGCCAGCGCCAGCGTTCAGGACATCCACGTACCGGACATCGGTTCGTCGGGCAAGGCCAAGATCATCGAACTGATGGTCAAGGTCGGTGACAGCATCCAGGCCGATCAGTCGCTGATCACCCTGGAATCCGACAAGGCCAGCATGGAGATCCCTTCTCCGGCAGCAGGCGTTGTCGAGAGCATCGAAGTCAAGCTGGACCAGGAAGTCGGTACCGGCGACCTGATCCTGAAACTGAAAGTCGAAGGCGCCGCGCCTGCCGCTGCTCCGGCGCCTGCCGCCAGCGCACCCGCCGCGGCCCCGGCCAAGGCTGAGGCCGCGGCTCCAGCTGCCCCTGCTCCCAAAGCAGAAGCAGCACCTGCGCCAGCGGCTCCAGCGGCTCCGGCCAAAGACGGTGCCAAGGTTCATGCCGGCCCGGCCGTTCGTCAGCTGGCCCGCGAATTTGGCGTCGAGCTGAACGCTGTCAGCGCCACCGGCCCGCACGGCCGTGTGCTGAAAGAAGACGTTCAGGCTTACGTCAAAACCATGATGCAGAAGGCCAAGGAAGCTCCAGCTGGCGGCGCAAGCGGCGGCTCGGGCATCCCGCCGATTCCGGAAGTCGATTTCAGCCGTTTCGGCGAGATCGAAGAAGTACCGATGACGCGCCTGATGCAACTCGGCGCTTCCGGTCTGCACCGCAGCTGGCTGAACATTCCGCACGTCACGCAGTTCGACCAGGCCGACATTACCGACCTGGAAGCTTTCCGTGTGGCGCAGAAAGGCGCTGCCGAGAAGGCTGGCGTCAAGCTGACCGTCCTGCCGCTGCTGCTCAAATCCTGCGCCCACCTGCTCAAGGAGCTGCCGGACTTCAACGCTTCGCTGGCGCCTAGCGGCAAGGCCGTGATTCGCAAGAAGTACGTGCACATCGGCTTTGCCGTGGACACCCCGGACGGCCTGCTGGTCCCGGTCATCCGCGACGTCGACCAGAAGAGCCTGTTGCAACTGGCCGCCGAAGCCGCCGCACTGGCGGAAAAGGCGCGCAACAAGAAACTGACGGCGAACGACATGCAGGGCGCGTGCTTCACCATCTCCAGCCTCGGCCACATTGGCGGCACCGGCTTCACGCCGATCGTCAACGCGCCGGAAGTGGCGATCCTCGGTGTTTCCAAGGCAACCATCCAGCCCGTCTGGGACGGCAAAGCCTTCCAGCCGAAACTGATGCTGCCGCTGTCGCTGTCCTATGATCACCGCGTGATCAACGGCGCAGCTGCTGCCCGCTTCACCAAGCGCTTGAGCGAATTGCTGGCGGACATCCGCACAATCCTGCTGTAAGCCCTGCCGGCCCGTCCCCGGACGGGCCTTGCTGTACACCCTTGCGAGCTGCCACGCTCGAACCTCAACCCCGCCCTCCAGCGGGGATTTTTTTGCCCTGGATATCGCGCCCATGCTCCGCGCTCATTGCTGGATCCTGTGGGAGTGACCGGGGCGGCGATCCGCATTGCTCACGAAGACCATGGTCCAGACGCCCCATCTTCTGGGACTGTAAGGGCCCCTTCGCGAGCAAGCTCGCTCCCACGACCTTTATCGTCGGTGCCAGGTCTGACTGGCGGGTGATACACTACGCGACATTTTTGTTTTGCAGGTCCACCGTCGTGACTAACACCGCTTTCAATTCCCTGCCTCTGTCCGCTGCCATGCTGGCTAACCTGGAGTCGCTTGGTTATGCCGAAATGACACCGATTCAGGCGCAGAGCCTGCCGGTGATCCTCAAGGGCATGGACCTGATCGCGCAAGCCAAGACCGGCAGCGGCAAGACCGCTGCGTTCGGCATCGGCCTGCTCAACCCGATCAACCCGCGTTTCTTCGGTTGTCAGGCACTGGTCATGTGTCCGACCCGCGAACTGGCGGATCAGGTGGCCAAGGAAATCCGCCGTCTGGCGCGTTCCGAGGACAACATCAAGGTCCTGACCCTGTGTGGCGGCGTGTCCTTTGGCCCGCAGATCGGCTCGCTGGAACATGGCGCACACATCATCGTCGGCACTCCGGGTCGTATACAGCAGCACTTGCGCAAGGGCTCTCTGGTCCTGGACGGCCTGAACACGCTGATTCTCGATGAAGCCGACCGCATGCTGGACATGGGCTTCTACGACGCCATCGCCGACATCATCGAGCAGACTCCGCAGCGCCGTCAGACCCTGCTGTTCTCCGCCACCTACCCGGTCGGCATCAAGCAGTTGTCCTCGAAGTTCATGCGTGATCCGCAGACCGTCAAGGTCGAAGCGCTGCACGCCGACAGCCAGATCGAGCAGATTTTCTACGAGATCTCCCCGGAGCAGCGCCTGGAAGCGGTGGTCAAGGTACTCGGCCATTTCCGTCCGACGTCCTGCGTGGCGTTCTGCTTCACCAAGCAGCAGGTCCAGGAAGTGGTCGATCACCTGACCGCCAAGGGCATGTCTGCCGTCGGCCTGCATGGTGATCTGGAACAGCGTGACCGTGATCAGGTACTGGCGATGTTCGCCAACCGCAGTACCTCGGTACTGGTCGCCACGGACGTAGCCGCGCGCGGTCTGGATATCGACGCGCTGGACATGGTGATCAACGTCGAGCTGGCGCGTGATTCGGAAATCCACATCCACCGTGTCGGCCGTACCGGTCGTGCAGGCGAGAAAGGCATCGCGGTCAGCCTCGTGGCCCCGTCGGAAAGCCAGCGCGCCCGTGCCATCGAAGAATTGCAGAAAGCGCCGTTGAACTGGCAGCAATACGACAGACTGAGCATCAAGGAAGGCGGCAAGCTGCTGCCCGCCATGACCACCCTGTGCATCGGCTCGGGCCGCAAGGACAAGCTGCGTCCGGGCGACATCCTCGGCGCACTGACCGGCGAGGCAGGCATTGCGGGCACTCAGGTCGGCAAGATCGCGATTTTCGACTTCCAGGCCTACGTTGCCGTCGAGCGCAGCATGGCCAAACAGGCCCTGGAGCGTTTGAACAATGGCAAGATCAAGGGCAAGTCGCTGCGCGTGCGGATTTTGTAAAGTTTATCGTTGACCCTGATAGTCCCTACACGCCGCGCCGAGCGTCATATACAGGCCCCGAAGGTCCTGAAAACGCGGTTTTCAGGCCTCTGCCCGTAGGGCGTGGGAGCGAACGTGTTCGTGAAGACGGTAGTTCAGACGATAAATCTTCGGAGAACATACCGGCCCTTTCGCGAACAAGTTCGCTCCCACGGCCTTCGGCCAGAATCAAAAACAGGCTTGTTATAGCTTGGCGCGGAGCATGGGAACGATCGTGACCTGAAGATCGAGGAACCACGCTGTGCCCGTTACTGACGTTGTAATGATTGGCGCCGGCGCTGCCGGTCTGATGTGTGCGTTCACCGCTGCCGCTCGCGGGCGCAAGGTGATGTTGATCGACCACGCCAACAAACCCGGCAAGAAGATCCTGATGTCCGGTGGCGGGCGGTGCAACTTCACCAATATGTACACCGAGCCGGCCAACTTCCTGTCGCAGAACCCGCATTTCTGCAAATCGGCCCTGGCCCGCTACACCCAATGGGATTTCATCGCGATGGTCGCCAAACATGGCGTGCCTTATCACGAGAAAAAGCTCGGCCAGCTGTTTTGCGACAACAAGTCCAGCGACATTCTGGAAATGCTTCTGGACGAGTGCCGCCACGCCGGTGTCAGCCTGCACATGGACACCGCCGTGCAGCAGATCGAAAAGACTGACGCCGGCTACAGCCTGCAGACCACGCTGGGCACCCTGAACTGCCAGTCGCTGGTGATTGCCACAGGCGGGCTGTCGATTCCGACGCTGGGCGCCACCGGCTTTGGCTATCAGGTCGGCAAGCAGTTCGGCCACACGCTGCTGCCGACCCGCGCCGGGCTGGTGCCGTTCACCATCACCGATCAGCTCAAGGAGCTGTGCACCGAGCTGTCAGGCACCTCGGTGGATTGCCTGGTGAGCTGCAACGACACCAGCTTCCGCGAAAACATCCTGTTCACCCACCGCGGCCTCAGTGGCCCGGCGATCCTGCAGATTTCCTCGTTCTGGCAGCCCGGCGACACAGTGGAAATCAACCTGCTGCCCGATCATGACGTGCCCGCCTGGCTCAACCAGCAGCAGGCCGAGCGCCCCAACAGTGAACTGAAAACCCTGCTGGGCGAGATTTTCACCAAGAAGATGGCCAACCTGATCGCCGAACACTGGTTCGTATCCAGACCGATGAAGCAGTACACCCACGCCGAACTGGCCGAGATCGCCGAAAAGCTGGCGAGCTGGCAGGTGGTCCCGGCGGGCACCGAGGGTTATCGCACGGCCGAAGTGACGCTGGGCGGTATCGACACCCGCGAAGTGTCGTCCAAGACCATGGAATCGCTGAAATCCCCCGGTCTTTATTTCGTGGGCGAAGTGCTCGACGTGAGCGGTCATCTGGGCGGCTTCAACTTTCAGTGGGCGTGGGCGTCGGCCTATGCTGCCGCACAGTACGTGTGACCTGGTCGCTGATATGCAACATCACGACACGGCAAACCGGTATAAATTTTGCGAGGCGGATGTACAGCCAGTCATTTGGTCTGTACATATCCCCCTGCACGATCGATCAATTGCGAACAGGGCCGTCAAGCTAACCCATGGCATCGAAATCTCTCCGTCATACATTCCGTCGATTGTGGGCGCTGGATAAATTCAGCTATAGCGTTCGAGTCTTTATCGCACTGACCGGCAGCATGGCACTGTGCTGGTATCAAAATGAAATGGCGTTACTGATCCCGCTGTTTCTGGGGATTATCGCCTGCGCCCTGGCCGAGACCGACGACAGCTGGCAAGGCCGACTCAACGCACTGGCGGTGACGCTGGTGTGTTTCAGCATCGCCGCCCTTGCCGTCGAATTGCTCTTCCCCTACCCCATCCTGTTTGTCTGTTCACTGGCGCTGGCCAGCTTCTGCCTGACCATGCTCGGCGCGCTGGGTGAGCGCTATGGCGCGATTGCCTACGGCACGTTGATCCTTTCGGTCTACACCATGATCGGCGTCGATCAGCGTGGCGGTGAAGTACTGGACTTCTGGCATGAACCGATGCTGCTGGTGGCGGGCGCAGCCTGGTACGGCCTGCTGTCGGTGCTGTGGCAGATGCTGTTTTCCAACCAGCCGGTGCAACAGGCGCTGGCGCGACTGTTTCGTGAGCTGGGCCAGTACCTGAAGCTCAAGTCGACCCTGTTCGAACCGATTCGCACGCTCAACGTGGAGGCCCGTCGCCTGGAGCTGGCGCAGCAGAACGGCAAAGTCGTCGCCGCGCTGAACTCCACCAAGGAAATCATCCTGCACCGCGTCGGCAGCGGCCGCCCCGGCTCCAAAGTCAGCCGCTACCTGAAGTTGTACTTCATCGCCCAGGACATCCACGAGCGCGCCAGCTCGTCGCATTACCCCTACAACTCACTGGCCGATGCGTTTTTCCACAGCGACGTGCTGTTCCGCTGCCAGCGCCTGCTGCGTCAACAGGGCGTCGCCTGCCAGGCGCTGTCGGAATCCATCCAGTTACGTCAACCATTCGTGTATGACCCAAGCTTCGCCGAAGCCATGGAAGACCTGCACGCGTCCCTTGAACATCTGCGCATCCAGAGCAACCCTGCGTGGCGCGGCCTGCTGCGTTCGCTGCGCGCGCTGGCCGCCAACCTTGGCACCCTGGATCGCCTGATCAGCGACGCCAGCAACCCGGACGCCGTGGCCGATGCCACCGACAGCAGCCTGCTGGACCGCTCGCCGCGCAACCTCAAGGATGTCTGGACGCGCCTGCGCCTGCAGATGACCCCGACCTCGCTGCTGTTTCGTCACGCCCTGCGCCTGCCGCTGGCATTGACCATCGGTTACGCGATGGTGCACCTGATCCACCCGTCACAGGGCTACTGGATCATCCTGACCACGGTGTTCGTCTGCCAGCCCAGCTACGGCGCCACCCGGCTCAAGCTCGGCCAGCGGATCATCGGCACCGCGATCGGCCTGACGGTCGGCTGGGTGCTGTTCGATCTGGTTACCAGCCCGATCCTGCAATCGATGTGCGCCGTGCTGGCCGGGGTGGTGTTCTTCGTCAATCGGACCACGCGCTACACCCTGTCGACCGCCGCCATCACGGTGATGGTGCTGTTCTGCTTCAATCAGGTCGGTGATGGTTATGGCCTGTTCCTGCCGCGGCTGTTCGATACATTGCTGGGCAGCCTTATCGCCGGTCTCGCCGTGTTCCTGTTTCTGCCGGACTGGCAGGGACGACGCCTGAACAAGGTGCTGGCCAATACCCTGACCTGCAACAGCATCTACCTGCGGCAGATCATGCAACAGTACGCCAAGGGCAAGAGTGACGACCTGGCCTATCGACTGGCGCGGCGCAACGCCCACAACGCCGACGCCGCGCTGTCGACCACGCTGGCGAACATGCTCATGGAGCCCGGCCACTTTCGCAAGGAGGCCGACGTCGGCTTCCGCTTTCTGGTGCTGTCACACACGCTGCTGAGCTACCTTTCCGGCCTCGGCGCGCACCGTGATACGCAGTTACCGAGTGATGTCCGCGAACACCTGATCGATAACGTCGGTGCCACACTGGCCGCCAGCATCGACGAAATCGCTGCAGGGCTGGCCGAGAAGAAGCCGGTTGCGGTGCAGAGCGATGCCGAGGAAGGGCTGGCCGCGCAACTGGAGCAACTGCCCGAAGACATGGACGAAAGTCAGCGACTGGTGCAAGCCCAGCTGGCGCTGATCTGCCGCCAGCTGGCTCCGCTGCGCACCCTCGCCGCGCACTTGATCAAAGCTCCGGAGGTTGCTGCAACCCATGCAGTCTGAGCAGCTCATCGTAGGTGCCGTCGGCTTTCATGGCGGCAATTTCGCGATCAAAGTCGGCGACGATCTTGTCGTGGTGGGGATTTTTCAGGCTGACCAGAATATGCAGGCTGTTCTCGCTCAACGAGCCCGGTAGAAACTCGACCCGGTCACGCACCTCATCCGGTTCCATCGCCAGGTTGTAACGGGCTACGTACTCATCTTCCAGGGTCAGGTCGACACGCTCGGCGGCGAGCATGCGTATGGCGGTGGAGAAGTTCTGCACAGGGACCCTCTGCAACTGGCTGTCGCTGTCAAACGCAGGGGCATAAGCATAACCCCTGACCACCGCGATCACGTATTGGTGGAGCTGCTCATGGGTCAGGGTGCCAATGGGCGACTCCTTGCGCTTGATGAAACGTATCCGGTTGAGCAGGTATTGCGCAGAAAACTGGCCAATTTTCGTACGTTCATCGCTGAACCACGCATTGATCAGCACATCATGACGCCCTTGGCTCAAGCCCAGCATCGCCCGTGCCCAGGGCACTTGCTCATACAGCGTGGTGTACCCGGCACGGCGCAGCGCCGTATTGACGATATCGGTTGCCAGCCCGCCGTTGAGCAGCAGCGCGTCGGTAAAAGGTGGCCAGGGATCGGCGACAAGACGCAACTTTTCAGCTGCGTTGACGTGCGCCATCAGCAGAAAGACCAGCACCCCCACCGCTCGAAGCAACTGCGACATGCTCAGGTTCCTGAAAGGGGCGGCATGCCCGATTTAATCCTATCGGCAGGAAAACGCTCGCCCGTGAGGGCGCCTGCATTCTAATTGAAGACCTCAAGCAGGCAGTAGACAAGCCGGGCAGGCAACATGCTCAACCGGCGCAGCATTCATATCGTTGACGGCGTTTATTGGGAATGTCGGCGGATACGTTTAGACTTCGCTTCTGGTTTCCCTGCGAGTCTGCGACATGTCTATCAAATGGATCTGCAAACATCACACCGAGCTGAGCATCGAGCAACTCTATGCCGTGCTGCAACTGCGTGCCGAGGTGTTTGTGGTCGAGCAGCAATGCGTGTACCTGGACGTCGACGGACAGGACCTGATGGGCGACACCTGCCACCTGATGGCCTGGCAGGAAGACAAGCTGGTCGCCTACCTGCGTTTGCTCGACCCGATCCAGCAAGGCGGCGACGTGACCATCGGCCGGGTGGTGACTGCGCCTTCGATCCGCAGCAGGGGCATCGGCCATGAACTGATGGAGCAGGCCCTGGAAAACGCCGAACGCAAATGGCCCGACCAGCCCATCTACCTATCGGCCCAGGCCCATCTGCAAGGCTATTACAGCCGCTACGGCTTCAATCCGGTGGGCGAGGTCTACCTGGAAGACGACATTCCGCATATCGGCATGCGTCGCGATCTGGACTGAAAGCCGCTCAGGGATACTCCAGCACGGCCTTGATGCGCGGCAGATTCTCGGCAATCCAACCCTTGTCAACGGCGCCCCAGTCACGGATCCGGTAGCTGCCGGCGTGATTGCGGCCGCCTTCGAGCTGCTCGAAATCACACACAATGTCCAGATCGGCAAGCGCACTGATAGTGTCCTGCGCGGTCCGACGCGGCATGCCGGTTGCCGCTATCAGCTCCGGAACACTGCTGGCGATCTGTGAATCTATCAGATACGCCACGTACAGGCGGCGATAGAAACTGCTTTTGGTCTTGCTGACCTGCATCGTCGAATCCTTTTTCAGTGCCTGGCTCAGCATGGCGCTCGCGCGGCCTGCAGATCGCGGTACGTCAGGTACACGCGCAAATCGAACTCCAATTGGTGATAACCGGGCAACATGTGCTCGCACAACTGGTAGAAGGCCTTGTTGTGATCCGACTCACGAAAGTGAGCCAGCTCGTGCACGACGATCATTTTCAGAAACTCTGGCGGCGCTTCCTTGAACAGCGCGGCCACACGGATCTCGTTACTGGCCTTGAGTTTGCCGCCCTGCACTCTGGATATCTTGGTGTGCAGGCCCAGCGCGCGGTGGGTCAGGTCGAGACGATTGTCGAAAAGAACCTTCTTGATGGCTGGCGCGTTGCGCAGGTGATCCTGCTTGAGCGCCAGCGCATAGGCGTAAAGGGCCTTGTCGCTCTGGACCTGATGCCGCGCGGGGTAGCGCTGCTCAAGGTAATCCGCCAGACGATCCTCGGCAATCAGCTGCTGCACCTGATCCTGCAGGGCCTGCGGATAGGCCTGCAGGTATTTGAGCGGAGCAGGGCTGGATGCAGTCATGGGGCCTTTGCATGAGATCGAAAAACGCCATTCTACAACAATCTGGTTTGCCTGAAGCCCGCCACATCAAAGTGCCCGGGAAAGCGCAACGCATCTTCAGGCAACATCGGATGAGCGATCAAAAAGCCCTGCATGACCTGACAGCCGTTGTCTGCCAGCCACTGGTATTGCTCGGCAGTCTCGACCCCTTCGGCAATAACCAGCATATCGAGGTTGCGGCTCAGGTCGATGATACTGCTGGCCATCGCCGCCTCGCGCTTTGACCCTGCAATATTGGCCACAAAACGCCTGTCCAGCTTCAAGGTGTCGAGTTGCAGATTGCGCAGGTGCGACAGCGAGCATTCGCCGGTACCAAAGTCGTCGAGCGCAATGCGCACACCGACCTCATGCAACAACTTCAGCTGTTTGTGGCTGTGCGTCAGGTTGTTGACCAGGGCGGTTTCAGTGATTTCCACCTCTATCTGCCCCGGTTTCAGCTCGAAGCGATCCATGGCGCGTTTCAATTCCGAGGCCAGATTGGGCAGGCAGAATTGTGTGGGGCTGACACAGACACTCAACACCATGTCGGGCGCGAAGATGTGGCTCCATGCCTGACGCTGCTCGGCGCCCTGATCAAAGATCCAGCTGCCGAGCCGATTGATCAGTCTGGTCTCTTCCAGCAACGGAATGAACAGCGCAGGCGGGACCTCTCCGACCGCTGGATGCTGCCAACGCAGCAAGGCCTCGAAACCACGCAAGCGACCATCCGCCACGTGAATCTGGGGCTGGTACACCACTGAAAAATCCCGACCGTCGATGGCCGTACGCACGCTTTCCTCAAGCATCAGTCGCGAGCGGGCGCGCCCGTTCATGTTCTGATCGTAAAACCGGTATTGTTGCCGCCCTGCACGCTTGGCCTCGTACATGGCGATATCTGCCGCGCGCAGCAGACCGTCCAGATTCGAGCCGCAATCCGGAAAGGTCGCAATGCCGACGCTGGCACCCAGGGTGATCTCGACACCGTCGACCTGGCGTCTTCCGGATACCCGCTCGATGAGCTTTTCGGCGATCTTGGCCGCCTGTTCGGGGTAATCAAGCCCGTCGATTACGACGGTGAACTCGTCGCCGCCGATGCGTGCCAGCACATCATAGGGGCGCATGCTGTCCTTGAACTGCTCGGCGACCCAGAGCAATACCTGATCACCGGCCTCGTGGCCCAGCGTGTCGTTGATCTGCTTGAAACCATCCAGATCCATGAACAGCACGACCAGGTATTTATCCGCCCGCTCGTTGCGCAACAGCATGCTTTCAACGGCCTGATAAAGTCCCCGGCGATTGAGCAGGCCTGTCAACGCATCGGTGACGGCCTGTTTTTCCAGCTGCTGATAAAGATCACGAACCACCGACATATCGAGAACCGTCAGCACCATTGCCTTCTGTTCGGCGGGCAGCGCCGCGCAGGACAACGCCACTGGCAGTTGCGTGCCTTGCGCCGTACGCAGAATGGCGTCGTGCACCCGATAGGTGTCGGACTTGCGATAGTGCTGGTAAAAGCCCGAATCCAGCCAGTGGCCTACCTTCGGTTCGATGATGTAGTCCAGCACCTGGGTGCCGCGCAGGTGATCGACGGAGGTGTTCAATAACTGACAGATAGCCGGGTTGGCAAAGCTGATGGTGCCTGCTTCGTCAACGACCAGAATGCCTTCGGCGACGTTGGCCAGCACCGATGCGTTGAACGCACGGGCCGACTCCAGCTCCAGTGACAGCTGTTGCAGCGCACGACGATTGCGCTGTTGCTCAAGCAGGGTCTGCACCTTGGGCTTGAGCACATTCGGGTCGAAGGGTTTGAACAGATAGTCCGTCGCACCATTCGCATAGCCCTTTTGCACCGCATCCTGGGTCTGCTCATTGGCGGTGAGAAAAATAATCGGCGTAAGGCGGGTGCGCTGACTGCCACGCATCAGTCGCGCGACCTCGAAGCCGTCCATACCCGGCATCTGCACATCCAGCAAAACCAGGTCGACTTCCTGCTCGAGAAGTACGGTCAATGCTTCTATTCCGGAACTTGCAGTCACAATGTGCCAGTCCGTTCTTTGCAGAACAGCGCACATCGTCACCAGATTTTCCGGGTAATCGTCTACAACAAGTAAAACTGAAGAGCCATCATCTGGCTGGTTTGGCACGCGTTCCATGCTGCTTCTCTGTGTGGGCATGACGCCTGAGACTCAGGACGACCGTCATACTTTGGAATAACTCTAGCCTCGTCTCGCCAAAAGCAGAAGCAAGGCGCCTCTTCCCTACTGTCAAAGTTCGATCTAGCCGACTAACGGTCATTCTCTGCACCCCTTACAGGCTCTGCCCTGCAGAAGAAGTGACAGCACTTTGACGCCATCCGTTCGACATTTTTTTATTAACAAATTGTCCTACAAGCCGTATAAAAGCTGGCTGAAGCCTCGTGCCAGAGGCTTTCTCTATGAGCGATACAAAGACATTTACGGACGGAGACAAAATGGTAGATCTTGGATCGTGGAATCTCAGCATCCCGGTGGGGTCGCCCCCCAAGACCATCGAAACCGCTCAGTTAGTAAAAGGCTACGACGGTAAATATTTCAAATCCAAAACCGACGCCATTGTGTTCTGGTCGCCCGTCACCGGCACTAAAACCGAGAACGCCAAATATTCCCGAAGCGAACTTCGGGAAACGTGGTCCGATGGTTCGCTGCATAATTGGGTGTACCCGGATGCCGACAACTTTCTGAATGCCAAACTGGAAGTCGACCAAGTACCTTCCTCAGGCAAGATTGTCATCGGACAAATACACGCATACGAGAGCACAGAGCCGCTCCTGAAAGTCGAGTTTCAATACAAGGAAGACACCAAGACCGGCGATATCGTTGCAAAAGTCCGCAACCGCTATGACGACGATGAAAGCAAGGTTTACACCATCGTAGAGGGTGTGAAGCTCAATGAGACATTCAATTACGTCATTCACCTGAGCAAGGGCGGAAAACTGTCCGTCAGCGCCAAGGATCAGGACTGGAGCACGCGCATCAGTGAGACCTGGCGCGACAAGCCTCTGTACTTCAAGGCGGGGGTGTATACCCAGGACAATACCGGGTACACCTCGGAGGGTGGCAAGGCGACGTTCTACAACCTCGACATCGATCACAACCAGAGCTGAGCGGCACGCAGCTCTCAGCCTGAATACACAACGGCCCGCGCTTCACGAAGAAGAACGGGCCGTTTGTGTTTCAGTCAGACCTGTCAGCGGTTGGCTTTGAAATCCTGTTCGGCGGCCAGGAAACGGGTCTGCATGGACGCAGAAGCAGGCTTGCCGATCAGGCTGAATACCACGATGGCGATGCTGGCCAGGATGAACCCGGGGATGATTTCATACAGCCCCATGGTACTGAATTGCTTCCAGAGCACCACGGTGGCCGCACCCATAATGACCCCGGCCAGAGCGCCGTTGCGAGTCATGCCCTTCCACAGTACCGAAATCAGTACCACAGGGCCGAAGGCTGCGCCGAAACCGGCCCAGGCGTAACTCACCAGGCCCAGCACGCGGTTTTCAGGATTGGCCGCCAGCAGAATGGCAATGATCGCGATCAGCAGCACCATTGCCCGACCTACCCAGACCAGCTCGACCTGCGAAGCGCCCTTGCGCAGATAAGCCTTGTAGAAGTCCTCGGTCAACGCGCTGGAGCACACCAGCAACTGGCAGCTCAGCGTACTCATCACCGCAGCCAGAATGGCCGACAACAGCACGCCGGCAATCCACGGATTGAACAGCAGCTTGGCCAGCTCGATGAACACCCGCTCCGGGTTCTCGGTAACCGGCCCGGCGACCTCAGGGTGCGCGGAAAAATAAGCGATGCCGAAGAAACCCACCGCCACGGTGCCGCCCAGGCACAGGATCATCCAGGCCATGGAGATGCGTCGGGCGCTGGCAATCGACTTGACCGAATCGGCCGCCATGAAGCGCGCCAGGATATGTGGCTGACCGAAATAACCCAGGCCCCAGCCGAGCAGGGAAATGATGCCGATGAATGTGGTGTTCTTGAACATGTCGAAGCTGGTCGGGTCTTTCGCTTCGATCGCCAGAAAGGTGGTGTCGACGCCGCCCGTTGCCAGCAGAACGATGACCGGCGTCAGGATAAGGGCGAAGATCATCAGCGTGGCCTGCACGGTGTCTGTCCAGCTCACCGCCAGAAAACCACCGACGAAGGTGTAGGCGATGGTCGCCGCAGCGCCGGCCCACAGGGCGGTTTCGTAGGACATGCCGAAGGTGCTTTCAAACAGACGCGCGCCCGCAACGATGCCAGAGGCGCAATAAATGGTGAAGAACACCAGAATCACGATGGCCGAAATGATGCGCAGCAGGCCACTGTTGTCTTCGAAACGGCTGCTGAAGTAATCCGGCAGCGTCAGTGCGTCACCGTTGTGCTCTGTCTGCACACGCAGACGGCCGGCCACGAACAGCCAGTTCAGGTAGGCGCCGATGATCAGGCCGATGGCGATCCAGCTTTCCGACAGGCCGGACATATAGATGGCACCGGGCAACCCCATCAACAGCCAGCCGCTCATGTCCGAGGCTCCTGCTGAAAGAGCGGTGACCACGCTGCCGAGGCTGCGTCCGCCGAGAATGTAATCCGAAAGGTTGTTGGTAGAGCGATAGGCCATCAGGCCGATCAATACCATTGCCGCTATATAGATCACGAACGTGATCAAGGTAGGGTTGCTGACACTCATGAGTTCTGCCTTGGCATTGTTTTTATGTTGGCACCCGATGCCAAAGGGAATAGCGACCGATATTCGGCACATCCCTGCTTTTGCACCCGACACCGCGTTGACTGATCGCTCCGCAAGGATTGGCAATCAATGACTGGCGGTTGCACCGCGGGAACGAATCCTATTAAACAATCCAAACAAGGTGCAACCCATTTCATCCTGCAAGTTGCACCTGTTACAAAAAACTCGTGACATATGCATTTACGCGCCATTTTAGGGCGTTTTCAACGCAATCTACAAAAAATCACGCACCAGCACTGAGCGTAGCGCCATTTTTATCAGCCGCTCACCGGGAACCTCACAAAATATTCTGCAAATCGGGTTGCACCCGGTTGCACCCCACCCTGTCCCGAGGCTAATCTGCGCCAAAGCCGATGCCACTTCCACGTGGCTATAAAGAGGACAACACATGGCCACCACCACTCTGGGCGTCAAACTTGACGACCCGACCCGCGAGCGTTTGAAAGCCGCAGCTCACTCCATCGACCGTACGCCGCACTGGTTGATCAAGCAGGCGATTTTCAATTACCTGGAAAAGCTCGAGAGTGGTGCAACCCTGCTGGAGCTCGACGGTGCTGCCGGCAAGGACAACGAAGACCGCGGCGAGCTGGCAGAAGAGGCGGGGCTGCAATGCTTTCTGGATTTTGCCGAGAGCATTCAACCGCAGTCCGTGTTACGTGCAGCCATCACCTCCGCCTACCGCCGCCCCGAGCCGGAAGTGGTGCCTATGCTGCTCGAGCAGGCACGCCTGAGCGCGCCGGTTGCCGAGGCCACCAACAAGATGGCCGCGTCGATTGCGGAGAAACTGCGTAACCAGAAAAGCGCCGGTGGTCGCGCGGGCATCGTTCAGGGCCTGCTGCAGGAGTTTTCACTGTCGTCCCAGGAGGGCGTCGCGCTGATGTGCCTGGCCGAAGCGCTGCTGCGTATTCCGGACAAGGGCACCCGCGATGCCTTGATTCGCGACAAGATCAGCAACGGCAACTGGCAGCCGCACCTGGGCAACAGCCCGTCGCTGTTCGTCAACGCCGCCACCTGGGGCCTGCTGCTGACAGGCAGGCTGGTCGCCACTCACAATGAAGCGGGCCTTACATCCTCGCTGAGCCGCATCATCGGCAAAAGCGGCGAACCGATGATCCGCAAGGGCGTCGACATGGCCATGCGCCTGATGGGCGAGCAGTTCGTCACCGGCGAAACCATCGGTGAAGCCCTGGCCAATGCCAGTCGCTTCGAAGCCAAGGGCTTTCGCTACTCCTACGACATGCTGGGTGAAGCGGCGCTGACCGAACATGACGCGCAGAAGTACCTGGCGTCCTACGAGCAGGCTATCCACTCCATCGGCAAAGCCTCGCACGGTCGCGGCATCTACGAAGGTCCGGGGATTTCCATCAAGCTGTCGGCGCTGCACCCGCGCTACAGCCGCGCCCAGTACGAGCGGGTGATGGATGAACTGTACCCGCGCCTGCTGTCGCTGACGCTGCTCGCCAAGCAGTACGACATCGGCCTGAACATCGACGCCGAAGAAGCCGATCGCCTGGAGCTGTCGCTGGATCTGCTCGAGCGCCTGTGTTTCGAACCACAGCTCACCGGCTGGAACGGCATCGGCTTCGTGATTCAGGCGTATCAGAAGCGCTGCCCTTATGTGATCGATTACGTGATCGACCTGGCGCGCCGCAGCCGCCATCGTCTGATGATCCGTCTGGTCAAGGGCGCGTACTGGGACAGCGAGATCAAGCGCGCCCAGGTCGAAGGCCTGGAAGGCTATCCGGTGTACACGCGCAAGGTGTACACCGACGTGTCCTACATCGCCTGCGCCCGCAAGTTGCTGGCGGCACCGGAAGTCATCTATCCACAATTTGCCACACACAACGCCCACACCCTGGCGGCCATCTACCAGATTGCCGGTCAGAATTATTACCCCGGCCAGTATGAATTCCAGTGCCTGCACGGCATGGGCGAGCCGTTGTATGAGCAGGTTGTAGGCAAAGTCGCCGACGGCAAACTGAATCGTCCTTGCCGCGTGTACGCCCCGGTTGGCACACATGAAACGCTGCTGGCCTATCTGGTGCGTCGCCTGCTCGAAAACGGCGCCAACACCTCGTTCGTCAACCGGATTGCCGACCACTCGATCTCGATTCAGGAACTGGTCGCCGATCCGGTCAGCCAGATCGAACGCATGGCGACCCAGGAAGGCGGTTTCGGCCTGCCGCATCCGCGCATTCCGCTGCCGCGTGATCTGTACGGAACCGAACGCGCCAACTCCAGCGGCATCGACATGGCCAACGAACATCGTCTGGCTTCGCTGTCTTCGGCCCTGCTGGCTACCGCGCACAACGACTGGAAAGCCGCCCCGATGCTGGGCTGCCCGGCCAGCGCAGGCACGTTGAGTGCTGCGCTGAACCCATCGGACCTGCGTGACGTGGTCGGTCATGTGCAGGAAGCGTCCCTGCCAGATGTCGATAACGCCATCCAGTGCGCCTTGAGCGCTGGCCCGATCTGGCAGGCCACTCCGCCTGTCGAGCGCGCTGCGATTCTGGAGCGTGCCGCTGACTTGATGGAGGCTGAAATCCAGCCGTTGATGGGCCTGCTGGTCCGTGAAGCGGGCAAGACCTTCGCCAACGCTATCGCCGAAGTGCGCGAAGCCGTGGACTTCCTGCGTTACTACGCCGTGCAGGCGCGCAACGACTTCACCAACGACGGCCATCGTCCGCTGGGTCCGGTGGTCTGCATCAGTCCGTGGAACTTCCCGCTGGCGATTTTCAGTGGCCAGGTGGCTGCTGCACTGGCTGCGGGTAACCCGGTGCTGGCCAAACCTGCCGAGCAGACGCCGCTGATCGCCGCACAGGCCGTGCGCCTGCTGCTTGAAGCGGGCATTCCGGAAGGCGTAGTGCAATTGCTGCCGGGTCGCGGCGAAACCGTAGGTGCCGGGCTGGTCGGCGACGAGCGTGTCAAAGGCGTCATGTTCACCGGCTCCACCGAGGTCGCCCGCCTGCTGCAGCGCAACGTGGCAGGTCGCCTCGACTCACAGGGTCGCCCCATTCCGCTGATCGCCGAAACCGGTGGCCAGAACGCGATGATCGTCGACTCTTCGGCGCTGACCGAACAGGTGGTGATCGACGTAGTGTCTTCGGCGTTCGACAGCGCCGGTCAGCGCTGCTCGGCACTGCGCGTGCTGTGCCTGCAGGAAGATTCTGCCGACCGCGTCATCGAAATGCTCAAGGGCGCGATGGCCGAGAACCGCCTCGGCAATCCGGAGCGCCTGTCGGTAGACATCGGCCCGGTGATCGACGCAGAGGCCAAGGCCGGTATCGAAAAACACATCCAGGCCATGCGCGACAAGGGCCGCACGGTCTATCAGGTGGCCATCGCCGACAGCACCGAACTCAAGCGTGGCACTTATGTGATGCCGACCTTGATCGAACTGGAAAGCTTCGATGAGCTGCAACGCGAAATATTCGGCCCAGTGCTGCACGTGGTGCGCTACAAGCGCAAGGAGCTTGGCCTGCTGATCGATCAGATCAATGCCTCCGGTTATGGCCTGACCCTGGGCGTGCACACGCGCATCGACGAGACCATCGCCAAGGTCATCGACAACGTCAATGCCGGCAACGTCTACGTCAACCGCAACATCGTCGGCGCCGTGGTGGGTGTTCAGCCATTCGGCGGCGAAGGCTTGTCCGGCACCGGCCCCAAAGCGGGTGGCCCGTTGTACCTGTATCGCCTGCTGTCGACGCGTCCGCAGGATGCTATCGAGAAATCGTTCGTCCGCAGCGACGCGCTGTCTGCGCCGGATACCCGCCTGCGTGAAGCCCTCGGCAAGCCGTTGCAGGCATTGAAGGCCTGGGCTGCCAGCAACCAGCAAAGCGACCTGGACGCGCTGTGCAGTCAATACGCCGAGCAATCGCAAAGCGGCATCACCCGCCAGTTGGCAGGCCCGACCGGCGAACGCAACAGCTACGCGATCCTGCCGCGTGAACACGTACTTTGCCTGGCTGACGACGAGAACGACCTGCTGATTCAACTGGCAGCCGTACTGGCGGTCGGCAGCTCTGCCGTGTGGCCGGAAACCGACATCAGCAAACCGCTGCGTGCTCGCCTGCCAAAGGACGTTCAGGCGCGCATCAAACTGATACCTGACTGGGCCAAGGACGACGTCACCTTCGACGCCGTCCTGCACCATGGCGACTCCGATCAGCTACGTGCCATCTGCCAGCAGATCGCACAACGCAGCGGTGCCATCGTCGGCGTCAACGGCCTGTCCCACGGCGAAACCAACGTACCGCTGGAACGTCTGGTGATCGAGCGGGCATTGAGCGTCAACACTGCGGCGGCGGGTGGCAATGCGAGCCTGATGACGATCGGCTGATGCCGCGCGGTAACAGATGACGCAGAGCGTCAAGAACGGGCATTCCCACGCTGGAGCGTGCGCAACGAGAGGTGTCTGAAAGACACCGCCCGTTCCCATGCTCTGGACGCTCTGCGTCCGCTCTCGATGCACCCTCACCCACGCTCGACCATCACCCGAATCAATCTTGCTACCCTCGCCCCTCAACCCGACCTAGACTTGAGCCATTCCAAGAACAGGTACGCCATCATGTCCGAGTCGCTGCTCAGTTCCCGAAATCTGGCTTTCGAGCTGTATGAAGTGCTGGACGCCGAAGGTCTGACGCGTCGCGAGCGCTTTGCCGAGCATTCGCGGGAAACCTTTGATGCGGCGCTGGGGACGGCGCGCGTCATTGCAGAAAAGTACTTTGCACCGCACAACCGCAAGGCTGACGAAAACGAGCCGCGCTATGAAAAGGGCGAGGCGATTCTGATCCCGGAGGTCAAGCCTGCGGTGGATGCGTTTATTGCGGCGGGCTTTCTCAACGCATCGCGTGATTTCGACGTGGGTGGCATGCAGTTGCCTACCCTGCTGTCGCAAGCCTGCTTTGCCCACTTCCAGGCCGCCAACGTCGGGACCACGTCCTATCCGTTTCTGACCATGGGCGCCGCAAACCTGATCGAAAGTTTTGGCAGTGACGAGCAGAAGCAACGCTTTCTGCAACCGATGATCGAGGGGCGCTTTTTTGGCACCATGGCGCTGACCGAGCCCCATGCGGGTTCATCATTGTCAGACATCCGCACACGCGCCGAACCGGCAGATAACGGTACGTATCGGCTGCGCGGCAACAAGATATTCATTTCCGGGGGCGATCATTCGCTGTCGGAAAATATCGTGCACCTGGTGCTGGCGAAACTGCCAGATGCGCCAGCCGGGGTCAAAGGTATCTCGCTGTTCATCGTGCCCAAGTTTCTGGTCCACGACGACGGCAGCCTCGGCAAACGCAATGATGTGCTGCTGGCAGGTCTGTTTCACAAGATGGGCTGGAAAGGTACGACCTCTACAGCGCTGAATTTCGGCGATAACGGCGAGTGCGTTGGCTATCTGGTCGGCAAGCCTCATCACGGTTTGAGTTACATGTTCCAGATGATGAACGAAGCGCGTATCGGCGTTGGCCTGGGCGCTGTCATGTTGGGCTACGCCGGTTATCTGTATTCGCTGGATTACGCCCGGGATCGACCTCAGGGTCGCCTGCCCGACAGCAAAAGCCCCGAGAGCACGCCCGTGCCGATCATTCAGCACGCTGACGTGCGGCGCATGCTGCTGACCCAGAAGGCTTACGTAGAGGGCGCGTTCGACCTGTGTCTGTATGCCTCACGGCTGTTCGACGACACCCAGACCGGAGAAACCGAAGACGTCCGCAAGCACGCCCATGAGCTGCTGGACCTGCTGACCCCCGTCGTCAAATCCTGGCCTTCGGAGTTCTGCCTGAAGGCCAATGAACTGGCGATTCAGGTGCTCGGCGGTCATGGTTACACCCGCGAGTACCCCGTTGAGCAGTACTACCGTGACAACCGGCTCAATCCGATTCATGAAGGCACTCACGGCATCCAGTCACTGGACCTGCTCGGGCGCAAGCTGGCGCAGAACGGTGGCACCGGCCTCAAGCAACTGCTGCGCCTGATCGCCAACACCTGCGAGCGCGCACAGGCTCACGAGTCACTCGTTGAACTGCGCCAGCCTCTGGAGCAATTGATTGCTCGCTTGCAGGCTGTCACTCTGGGGCTGCTGGGCGATCTGGCGCAAGGCAGGATCACCAGCACACTGGCCAACTCGGCGCTGTACCTCAAGGCATTCGGTCACACGGTAATCGGCTGGCGCTGGCTGGAACAGGCAATCCGCGCCGAGGAAGGCCTGGGCAAGGGCAATTCGGCCGACAGCGACTTCTACCACGGCAAACTGCAAGCTGCCCGGTATTTCCTGACGTGGGAAGTACCGGGCTGCCATCATGAACTGACGATTCTGGAAAACCGCGATGACACCTGTCTGGCAATGCGCGATGACTGGTTCTGATCAAAACCAGGCTGGCTGTTGATCAGCGCGGGCTGAACAGGTCTGTCATTGGATTCTGCGGAAAAAACCGGTCGACCAGTACCTTGGCATCTGTCCCCAGCTTAAGCGCGTACTGCTCTCGACTGAATGGCTCGCCCGTGCGCATATCGTAAAGCGCCCGCCCCTGGATTGGACGATCGACCTCCTGCATCTGGACTTTCATGATGCGATAAAACTCACCGCTCACTTCTTCGATGCTGTCGATCTGAAAGTAGCATCCGGGCAAGAAGATCGATTCGGCCTCATCGGGCGAGGCCGAGAATGGCGCAACAGGCGTGGCCCGCAGATAACGCCCTTTGGGCAAAACGAAGACCACCGAGGTGTCATCGAACGTGACCGGCCCAAGCATGGCGCTAGCGGGCGCACCGGCCCGACTGCTGGCAAAGGCGCTGACCACATAGGGGTTTTCGCTGAACGAGGTGACATCGGTATTGACCAGCACGTCGCCGACCTTGATCTGCCCGCTGCGGAACACGGCACCCGAGGTGCCCCGATCACCACTGCCGCCACGGTACAACTCGACATCATTGTTGTACCCCACCACATGGATGTCATCGGCCAGGCGTTCGATGGCTCTGACCTGGTTTCGGCCCAGGCTCTCACCGGTACGCAGGAACCTGTTGAATTGCGCATCATCCTGGGTATACAGCGTGATGTTGGCGGCGTAATAGTCGTCATCACCAAGCTTGAAAACCCGATGTTTGCCCTGCCAGGGGTCCCTGTATACCTCGTTGCCATCGGGCGAAGAATCGGACTCCAGGACATCCTCCGGGGTCGCGTCCCAGATTGACATGACCTGTTTCTGCCGGGCCAGAGCTGTTTCTGCAAAGTGCTGCTCATTGAAAATGTCAGTTTGCAAATACCGGTCCCAGAACGAGGAACCTACTGTCGCATAAGGTTTGCCAACCGGGGCAGATGCGCTGCCTGACGGAATCTGCACATCCATAGGAGAGCCGCCCTGCAAGCCGGGCGACGCCATCAGCGTCCATTTCCCTTCGGCGTTCAGACGAACCGGCTTGCTGCCGATGAACGCAAACGGGTTATCAGGATTGACGACCATCCAGCACTGCTGTTGCTCATTGAACATTACGCGATAAGGCAAGTGCGCCAGCTTGATCCAGGTTTCGCCGTTACCCAGCGTGTAGACGCCGCGCAACCTGCCCTCTTCGGCTGAGGGCGTGAGGGTGTCGAGCAGCAGGTTGCCTTCCATGTTATCCAGCGGGTCGGCAAGCACGCTGCCGCCCTCCAGGGCCTCACTGGAGATCGATGCGACGTCCGTTGTCGTTACCTGTAAAGGCTGGGGAGCGACACGTATGGACATCAGCAGAGGAAGATTGAAGAGTAGATAAAGCGTGTTGAGAATCGCGCCCAGCACACCAGCCTTGCGTTGCGCAGGGGTTTTGCCATTGACCGCCTGATCAATATTCAACCCGGTATTGGCAAGACTTGCCCCGACAAGCGTCAAAGCAACCGGCCAGCTCAGCGGCGCAAGCCCGCCAAACGCCGGCAGGAATGCGCTCAGATAGCCGATCCATATCTGCTTGAGCAGGTCGGTATTGGACGTCAGGATCTCGCGTGCATCGGCGCTCATTGCCTGCCGGGCAACGTCACGCAGGTAAACAAAGGGATCCCCTGCAATAGGCGCTTGCGACTGGTTGATGAGTCGAACGTCAGCACGCCAATCGTGCGCGAGCAAATCGCTCACCGCGCGCGCAAACCTGGCGCCATCTTGTGTCCGGGACGCCTCACCACGCAGGAAATGGCCTGTCATCGCCTTGGCTGCCTGCTCGCCCATGAACTGTTCCTTGAGCCAGTGGTACAAGGCGCGCTCGCTGTCGAACGCCATAAAAGGCTGTTCGGCATCAGGCCAGTAAATCACCTCCCGCCCACCGGCAATGACGATACGCAGCAGGTCGTGGGCCTTGATGCCGTCGATATCCAGCGTATGTACCGACACACCGGGCGGCAACGGCAGCGGCTCCTGCAACGCTTTCAGCGTAGGCGTTTGCAATGGATCGGCAATAACGACGCGGGTGACCTGTTTGAAGTCGTCGGGTGACAGTTGGCCCTTGCGCAGGCAATGGCCGGCGGCAACCAGATATTGCGCCTTGGCCAGAATGCAAAAGTTGTCACTGTGGGTGTTCCAGAAGCGCTCCATTCGGCGGCTGTACAACGAACTGAAATCAAGCGTCCACATGTCGTTGAGCACATCCTGAGGCAGCATGGGCACCTCATTGCGCTCGTCGAAAAACCCGTGGTCCGGGCCATCGGTATAAAAACCACCGTACAGGGAGAGCTCATCGCTGGCTTCCTGGTCGTGGGCGCTGAAGTGCTTCATGAGCAGCTCGATCAACGTCATCGACTGCACAGGCTTTCCGGAATGCTGCCAGCCGGTGAAGGTACGCGGGCTGCTGCTGGCGGAACCGAAACGATGCCAGTACACCTTTTCAGGATTGAACATCCTGTGGGTGTGTTGAAGAATGATCTTGCTGGCTGCGATATAGGCCAGATCGTGCAGATCGGGATAGTCGAGAACAAACTGCTGCGCACGTTCGCGCAGCAGTTGCTGATCGGTTTTGGAGGCTTGCGAGGGTGGGGGTGACATAACGTCTTCCTGTGTGAGAGAAGTCATGCACGTAATCACCCATCGCAGTGTTCATGGCACTAACTATCTATGCCGTCACGCGCCTGTCGATGGTTCGGGCTCAGCCACTGGCCTGTCCACTGAACGCTACCACTCGTTCGCAGAGCCTGGAGTAATCTTCGCCGTGGCCTTGAAGGGGAAATAGAAGTCCACGGTATCCTTCAGATAGGCCTCGTATATGACGGACAGGACTTGATCAGGCGGAAGATAGGAGCGCGCCAGCAAATCGAAGCAGTCAGGTCGCAGCCTTCGCAAAACATCTGACATCAGTTTGGGGCCGGTCAAGTCCGAAATACGTGTCATATAAGGCGTCATCCTGGCTTTTGATGCGGCTTTCGTGGCGTCGTCGGTACGGTCGATGTAGGGCCTGCGGGTGCTGAAGAACGCTTCGTTGGTCTGCTTCTCGCTGTCGAAGCGTACCTTTATCTCCTTGAGCATCTGTTTTAAAACAGGATTGTTCGGGTGACTGCCGAAGTGACTGTTTCCCGGCCCTTTATAACCCAGATGCTCCGCCTGCAGTTCCCTTCCCAGCAGTACGTCATTCGGACCGGCTTTCAATGGAAATTTTGCGAAAGGGACGTTGATCGTGTCGTCGCAATCGACATAGATACCGCCATACTCGTCAATCAGCCGATAGCGCAAAATATCCGAGGCAGCAGCGTAATTACGGTTATCCGAGTGCCGGAAGTAATTGAATGCCTCGCCGTTTTCGCCGCTCAGGAAGTCTGGATAGAACGCTTCTTCCTTGAGGCGGGAAATATGCATTTGCGGCTGTTCAAAAAAGTAATCGAACAACTGCTGGTCAGCTGCCGGGTCATCGATATCTATGTGCAGTTGAAAGCGCAAATCCGGACTGGTGCGCATGTTGCTCAGCATCTTTTCCAGGAGGTCTGCACCCGGCGTTCGTTCCCCCATCCAGATGTGGTGAACGATGCGGCTTATGGGTTTGGCGTCTGCCGGCAGGCTCGGTACACGAGGAAAAGTATAGAACTCGAAACGCTGGCTCTGTGGCAGATTTGCCTCAAGTTTCTGGAATGTGTCTTTGGAACCGCGGTTCCACACCCCGTCGCGATCCAGCCACACCAAGCCGTCCCTGTCAGATGGGTCAGTTCGCCAGCAACGAATATCGGGGTCGTAATAGACATTCGTCTTTTCCCCCCTCACCTGAACGAAATACTTCTCTATGACGGTCCCTCTTGATTGACTCAGTACCTCCTCGATGCTGATACCGTCCATAGGCAATTCGACCTGCAGCTTGGGGGCCCAGCGCTGGACTTCGATTTTCGGCTCGCCGGGCACCACCGGTACTACGACGCTTTCTGCTTCACTGGCAGGCGGCAACTGCGTACCGTCGAAACTTTCCCCGCCGCGCAGCCCCAGCTTGAGGTCCAGGTCCCAGTAGCCGGTGTCGACAGTCTTCACATAGGGCCCCCACACACGAGGATCCGCGGCGGAGCGAATTCGGTACTGTTTCTCCTGCGGCACCCACTCCACCCGGAACGCACGATCATGCAGTTCGATGTAGCGTTTGCCTTCGAGCGGATAGATACCCGCCACTTCGCCCGACGCAAGTCCCGGCAGTTCCTGAGGCGCTTCAAGCGCGCGCAACAGGCGGCGCATTTTCTTGTCAAGCGAGCGCAGTGCCGGGGGTTCCGGCCTGAAAACCGGGGCTGGCTCAATATCGATGACAGGGTCGATCTCAGTCGATGCCCCTGGCACCTCATAGCCGCCACCCGTCTCGTCAACCAGCCCTGTTTCAACTCCGGCCTCGACCGCCTCACCCTCCTCGCCGAGAATCGGCAGCGCGTTCAAGACGCCGAAGGCAATCCGCCCAAGCCCAGCCTGACGCTCCTCCAGCGTGTGACCATTCACGGCGGCGTCAACACCCAACCCGACCAGCGCGAGAGACAGCCCTGCGACCACCGGCATCAGCTCGGGAAAGACGATGGCAACGCCACCCAGAACGGACACGCATTCGCTCAAACCGCTGCTGGCTTCCTCTTTCCAGTAGTCGCCATGGCTGCGGATTTTTTGCAGCGCATCGATTTCGGACTTTGCCCTGACCCGAGTCTTGAAGTGCGAGAACGGCCAGGGCTGCAGAGGTTCGCCAAACTGCACCAGCTTTCGGGGGTTCCATGCCCCCGTCGCGGAGTCCAGCAGCTTCGGGTAGACGGCAAAGCCTTTCAGGGCAGTGGCCACACCACTGTAGAAAAAGCCATCCAGGTCATCGGCAGCACTGAAGTGCGCCTCCAAAGAACGGCGCTTGCCGGGGTCCCTGCACATCAGCGCGACCCATTCCTTGAGTTCGTCTGCGTTCTTGAAGGCATGAATGGGTGACGAATTACCGGGTATATAGAGCAGCACGGTCGGCGAATCGGCGCTGCGTATGACCATGATGTCGACGGCACTGTAACCGTGAACCAGCAGCTCGGAAATCGTCACACGGGTGGCAATCGGGGCAGCGACAAAATCGTCGAAACTCAGCGTTTTCCAGCCCTGATCGCCGGGCAGGCCAAGCGCCTCAAGTACCATGGCCTTGTGCTCGGCCTTGAGGGTATTTTCGTCGGCTTGCAGCCAGGCTGCCTTGAACAACCCGGCCTTTAGCATCAGGTTGTAGTCTTCGCCATGCGCGTGCCAGAACTGCTTCAGATAAGCGATATACCCTGATTGCAGATTGTGATCCCAGATGTATTGCTTGAATGCCTCGGCATTGATGCCAAGTTGTGTCGTTGCGTCATAGCGCTGCGGGCTGGTTTTTCGGTAGATGGCCTCGTAAGCGACGCAGTCGGAAGCGAGCAGCTTCTCGTCCACGACCTGGCAGTCGAAACCGCCATCACTGTGGGGTTGCAAATGCCCGAGGTGATCAAACCAGTTGCCATTGCCCTTTTGCTGCCAGTTACGCAGCAGCGCCTGGGTCAGTGTCATCGAGTGAACGACATTGGCGCGGTGAGGTGCGGGGTAGAGCCTCGGATCTTCGATATACAGAGTGGCGATCAGGGTGTCGTCCGGATCAATCTCGACGCCCCACCGCGACTGGCATTCCTGTGCCACATCCCGCGCAGCCAGGGCGGCAGGTGACTGCAGGTTGATCGGGTTGAGCCGGAAGTAATCGCTGACCGAAAAGTCTTCGTCTACCCGTTTCCGGAACGCTGCGTCAGAGTCATCATCGCCAGCCCTGTCGGCATCGTCGAAGTCGTAATGTGCTGCAAACTCATCATCCATGATGAAAACCTTCTTGGTGGTAGGAGCCCCGACAGTAGTGAGCAAGAAGGTCTGGTCTGCGGTATATAGCTATGCGTCAGCCGCTGGATTGCAACCAATCGTGAGCCCGGGAGCGCCGCTCTGGGTCAATCGCCCTGAATTGATCTTTGACAGCCAAGCAATTCAACAGGTTAAATCGCTTGGCATGCGGACTGCATGGTCAGTTTTCGCCCCTCTCGTTGCAATTCAGTTTTCTACGGAGTACCGCCCTTGGACGCCACCACCATCAACAGCCTGTTCCTGATCGGCGCGTTGCTGGTAGCCGCAAGCATCCTGGTCAGTTCTCTTTCGTCGCGCCTGGGCATTCCGATTCTGGTCATTATTCTGGCCGTAGGCATGGTTGCAGGCGTCGATGGCGGCGGGATCATCTTCGACAACTACGCGACCGCCTACCTGGTCGGCAACCTTGCGCTGGCGGTGATCCTGCTCGACGGCGGGCTGCGAACGCGGGTGGCCAGTTTCCGGGTTGCACTGTGGCCGGCCTTGTCGCTGGCGACGGTGGGCGTGCTGATCACCACGGTATTGACCGGCATGATGGCTGCGTGGCTGTTCAATCTCAGCGTTATTCAGGGCCTGTTGATCGGCGCGATCGTCGGCTCCACAGACGCCGCGGCGGTGTTCTCCCTGCTGGGCGGCAAAGGCTTGAACGAGCGCGTTACCGCCAGCCTCGAGATCGAGTCGGGGAGCAACGACCCCATGGCGGTATTCCTGACTGTCACCCTGATCGGTATGCTCGCCAGCGGTCAGACCGGCTTGCACTGGGGACTGCTGGGGCACCTGATCCAGGAATTCGGGATCGGCAGCTTTATCGGTCTGGGCGGCGGCTGGATCCTGCTGCAGCTGGTCAACCGCATCAATCTGGCCGCTGGCCTCTACCCGATTCTGGTGATTGCCGGTGGCCTGGCGATCTTCGCCCTGACCAACGCCATCCACGGCAGCGGTTTTCTCGCGGTCTACCTGTGCGGTCTGGTGCTCGGCAACCGGCCGATTCGCAGTCGCCACGGCATCCTGCACATGCTCGACGGCATGGCCTGGCTGGCACAGATCGGCATGTTTCTGGTACTGGGCCTGCTGGTCACGCCGCACGATCTGCTGCCAATTGCGATACCGGCGCTGGGTCTGGCGCTGTGGATGATTCTGGTGGCACGTCCACTGTCGGTGATGGTCGGCCTGCTGCCGTTCAAGGCTTTCCATGATCGCGAAAAAGCTTTTATCGCTTGGGTCGGCCTGCGTGGCGCGGTACCGATCATCCTCGCGGTGTTCCCGCTGATGGCCGGGCTGCCCAATGCGCAGCTGTACTTCAACCTGGCGTTCTTCATCGTGCTGGTTTCGCTGTTGCTGCAAGGCACCAGCCTGCCGTGGATGGCCAAACTGCTGAAAGTGACGGTTCCGCCTGATCCCGCGCCGATTTCCCGGGCCGCGCTGGAGGTACACGTCACCAGCGAATGGGAGTTGTTCGTCTACCGCCTGGGCGCTGAAAAGTGGTGCATCGGCGCGGCGCTGCGTGAGCTGAAGATGCCGGAAGGCACGCGTATCGCGGCACTGTTCCGCGGCCAGCAACTGCTCCACCCGTCCGGCAGTACAACCCTGGAAGTCGGTGATCTGCTGTGCGTGATCGGCCACGAACACGACCTTCCAGCGCTGGGCAAATTGTTCAGCCAGGCGCCGCAGCGTGGGCTGGACCTGCGTTTCTTCGGCGACTTCGTGCTCGAAGGCGACGCAAGGCTGGGTGAAGTGGCGGCCCTGTATGGCCTGAAACTCGACGGCATCGACCCTGGAATGCCGCTCAGCCAGTTCATCGTGCAGAAGAACCGTGGCGAACCGGTGGTCGGCGACCAGGTTGAATGGAATGGAACTATTTGGACGGTTGCCGTCATGGACGGGAACAAGATCCAGAAAGTGGGCGTCAAATTCCCCGAAGGAACCCGCCCGGGCCCCGGACTGTTCCTTTAAACTGCCAACCCACACGTATCATCATGCGACCGGTGTCTATGTTTTCCCTGCGTTCCTTTTGTGCTGCCGCACTGTTTGCGCTCTGCCTGTCTTCTTTCCCGGCGCTCGCCGCCGACCCGCCCAGCAGCGCCGCTGTTCAGCAAAGCCTCGACAAGATTGCCGACCGCAAGCTGCCTGATGCCGAGCAAAAGGCACTGCAACAGGTCCTCGAACAGACACTGGCGTTTCTGAACAGCAAGCAGGACAGCGAACAGAAACTCGAAGCGCTCAAACAGCAGCTCGCCCAAGCGCCAAAACAGACTTCGGAAAACCAGCGTGAACTGGCCCGCCTGAAAGAAAGCAAAGTGGTGCCTGTGGCCCAGCGCTATGGCGGCCTCGACGTGCCGCAGCTGGAGCAACTGCTCAGTCAGCGCAGCACCCAGCAAAGTGATCTGCAGAGCGAACTCAACGACGCCAACAGCCTGGCCATTACCGCGCAAACGCGGCCGGAGCGTGCACAGACTGAAATCAGCGCCAACCAGACGCGCATCCAGCAGATCAACGCCATCCTCAAGAATGGCAAGGACAACGGCAAGACCCTGAGCGCCGACCAGCGCAACCTGCTCAATGCAGAGCTGGCCTCAATCAATGCCCTCAACCTGCTGCGCCGCCAGGAACTGGCCGGCAACAGCCAGTTGCAGGACCTGGGCAACAGCCAGCATGACTTGCTAACCGAAAAAGTCGCGCGCCAGGAGCAGGAAATTCAGGACCTGCAGACCCTGATCAACGACAAGCGCCGCGCCCAGTCGCAGAAAACGGTTGCCGACCTGTCCCTGGAAGCGCAGAAGTCCGGCGGCAGCAGCCTGCTGGCGACCGAAAGCGCTGCCAACCTCAAGCTCTCGGACTACCTGTTGCGCGGCACCGATCGCCTCAACGAACTGACCCAGCAGAACCTCAAGACCAAACAGCAGCTCGACAACCTGACCCAAACCGACCAAGCCCTCAGCGAGCAGATCAACGTGCTGAGCGGCAGCCTGCTGCTGTCCAAGATTCTCTACAAACAGAAACAGGCGTTGCCGCACCTTGAGCTGGACAAGGGTCTGGCCGATGAAATCGCCAACATTCGCCTGTATCAGTTCGACATCAACCAGCAACGCGAACAGATGAGCACGCCGACCGCTTACGTCGAAAAGCTGCTCGCTACCCAGCCGCCTGAAAACGTCACCCCACAACTGCGCCGGACGCTGCTGGACCTGGCCATCACCCGCAGTGACTTGCTGGAGCGCCTCAATCGCGAACTGAGCGCGTTGCTCAACGAATCCATCACCCTGCAACTGAACCAGAAGCAACTGACCAGCACCGCTCAGGGGCTGCGCGCCACACTCGACGAGCAGATGTTCTGGATCCCCAGCAACAAGCCGCTGGACGTGGAATGGTTTCAGAATATCTGGCCGCGCCTGCAAAAGCAGGTCGCCACCCTGCCGTGGACATCCAGCCTCAGCGAACTGTCAGACGGCCTGACCCAGCGGCCGCTGCTGTTCCTGCCCTTGCTGCTGTTGATCGGCATACTGACCTGGCGGCGCAAGGCGCTGTACCAGAAGCTCAATCGCCTGCACGCCGACATCGGTCACTTCAAGCGGGACAGCCAATGGAAGACGCCACTGGCGCTGCTGATCAACGTGCTGCTGGCCATGCCCGTCGCACTGGGGCTGGCGCTGTGCGGTTATGCGCTGCAGATCGACGCCCGCGGTCAAAACGCCAACCTGGGCGAGGCCTTGCTGCAGATCGCCCTGGCCTGGCTGGTGTTCTACACCGCCTATCGCGTGCTTGCCCCGTCTGGCGTTGCGCAGTTGCACTTCCGTTGGGAGACGGCGCAAGTCGAGTTCCTGCGTGGCTGGGTGCGGCGCCTGGGGCTGGTGGTCCTGGCCCTGGTGGCGGTAGTGGCCGTCGCCGAACACCAGCCTGCCGCACTGGCCGACGACGTGCTGGGAATCGGCGTGGTGCTGACCTGTTACGCCCTGATGACCTGGCTGCTTGGCCGCCTGCTGATCTCCAGCCCCACGCATCACAATGCCTCACTGTTCCGCAAAACCGTCGGCGTCTTGTTCACGGCGTTGCCCGTCGCGCTCTTCCTCGCAGTCTGCTTTGGCTACTACTACACCGCGCTCAAGCTCAGCGACCGTCTGATCGACACCCTGTACCTGATGATGATCTGGCTGATGGTCGAGGCGACGTTCGTCCGCGGCCTGAGCGTGGCCGCCCGGCGCCTGGCCTATCAGCGTGCGCTGGCCAAGCGTCAGGCAGCCAGAGAAAACGGCGACAGCGACATTCCGGTCGAAGAACCCAAGCTGGACATCGAGCAGGTCAACCAGCAGTCGCTGCGCCTGATCCGTCTGGCCCTGCTGGCCGGATTCGTCGGCGCGCTGTATCTGGTGTGGGCCGAGCTGATCACGGTGTTCGCCTACCTGGACAACATCATTCTCTACGAATACACCAGTGGCACTGGCGCCAATATGAGCATGGTGCCGATCAGCCTGAGCGACTTCCTCGGTGCGGGGGTGATCATCGTCATCACCTTCGTGCTCGCCGGCAACCTGCCCGGCCTGCTGGAAGTACTCGTGCTGTCACGCATGAACCTCGCGCAGGGCAGTGCCTACGCGACGACCACACTGCTGTCGTACACCATCGCCGGTGTCGGCTTCGTCACCACGTTGTCGACACTGGGCGTGAGCTGGGACAAATTGCAGTGGCTGGTCGCGGCGCTGTCGGTGGGCCTGGGCTTCGGCATGCAGGAAATCTTCGCCAACTTCATTTCCGGCATCATGATCCTCTTCGAACGTCCGGTACGGATCGGCGACACCATCACCATCGGTGCCCTGTCGGGGACGGTCAGCAAGATCCGCATCCGCGCCACGACCATCACCGACTTCGACCGCAAGGACATCATCGTCCCGAACAAGACCTTCATCACCGGCCAGCTCATCAACTGGTCGCTGACCGACACCGTCACCCGCGTAACCCTCAAGCTGGGCGTGGATTACGGCTCGGACCTGGACCTGGTCCGCTCCCTGCTGCTACAAGCCGCCCGGGAAAACCCGCGGGTGCTCAAGGAACCAGAGCCGATCGTGTACTTCCTGAACTTCGGCGAAAGCACCCTCGATCACGAACTGCGCATGCACGTACGCGACCTGGGCGACCGCAACCCGGTACTCGACGAGATCAACCGCTTCATCAATCGCGAGTTCAAGAAGCAGCACATCAACATCTCGTTCCGCCAGATGGAGATCTACCTCAAGAACACCCAGGGCCTGGAGTACAAACTGGTGCCCGCCGAGCCAAGCGACAAGGGCAATGCGCCGACCGGAAAAACCACCCTGCAGCCGGTGAACACTACCGTAACCCCGGCGACCAAGGATGCGCCCGAGCCGCCTGAGTTGCGGCTGGATTGAGAAGACTGACAGTATGCGTCAGCCGCCCCCACGCGGCTGACGCACATTAACGATCAAATCAGGCCTCAACCCGCCCAATCACCACCTTCGCCTCCAGATACCCCCCAGGCTCCTTGCTGATCTGCACGGTTCCGGCACACGGCGCCAGTATCGATGTTTCCATCTTCATCGCCTCCATGATCGCGATCACCTGTCCCTTTTCTACCGTCGCACCGTCTTCAACCGCCCAGGCATGCAGGTTGCCCGCGACCGGCGTCAGCACTGCGTGCGGGTCCGGAGCATCGGCGACTGGCTGGCTGGCGTCAGCCGGGGCGGCAGCGTTCAGGCTCATGCCGGCCAGCAGCGCAGCAGGCAGGCCCAGTTCATGGCGTTTGCCGTCGATTTCAACGAAGGTGCGCAACACGCCGGGATCGACCGGCTCTGCGTTGCGCGGGGCGATGGTGACGTGCTCGGCGAAGTCGGTTTCGATCCAGCGGGTGTGGACGGCGAAGGTATCGGCCGCGGTGAAGTCGGCATGGTCCATGACCGCCCGATGGAACGGCAGCACGGTGGCCACGCCTTCCACCTTGAACTCGGCCAGCGCACGGCGGGCGCGGCTGATGGCCTGTTCGCGGGTTGCGCCGGTGACGATCAGCTTGGCGATCATCGAGTCGAAGTTCGGTGAGACCCGTGAGCCTTCTGCCACGCCGGTGTCCAGACGCACGCCCGGACCGGACGGCGGCTGAAATAAAGTGATAGACCCTGGCGTCGGCAGAAAGCCGTTGCCCGCGTCTTCGGCATTGATGCGGAATTCAAAGCTGTGACCGCGCGGCACAGGCGTGCCATCGAACGACAGCGGCAGGCCGTCGGCGACGCGAAGTTGTTCGATGACCAAGTCCACACCGCTGGTTTCTTCCGTCACCGGGTGTTCGACCTGCAAGCGCGTGTTGACCTCCAGGAACGACAGGGTGCCATCGCCGCTGAGCAGGAACTCCACCGTACCGGCACCGACATAGCCCGCTTCGGCGCAGACCGCGCGGGCCGACTCGTGAATGCGCTGGCGCAGTTCGTCATTCAGATAAGGCGCTGGCGCTTCTTCGATCAGCTTCTGGTTGCGACGCTGCAACGAGCAGTCACGGGTGCCGACCACAACCACCCGGCCATGACGGTCGGCGATGATCTGCGCTTCGATGTGCCGTGGGCGATCCAGGAAGCGCTCGACGAAGCACTCGCCACGACCGAACGCGGTCACCGCCTCACGCACTGCAGATTCGTACAGCTCGCTGACTTCATCGAGCTTCCAGGCGACTTTCAGGCCGCGCCCACCGCCGCCAAAGGCAGCCTTGATGGCAATCGGCAGGCCGTGCTGCTCGGCAAATGCGACCACCTCAGAGGCATCGTTTACCGGGTCTTCCGTACCGGCCACCAGCGGTGCGCCGACTTTCAGGGCGATACGTCGGGCCTGGACCTTGTCGCCCAGTGCGTCGATGGTCGCAGGATCGGGGCCGATCCAGATCAGACCGGCGTCGATCACCGCGCGGGCGAATTCGGCGCGCTCCGAGAGGAAGCCGTAGCCCGGGTGAACCGCGTCGGCACCGGCACGCGCGGCAACCGCCAGCAGCTTTTCGATGTTCAGGTAAGTGTCGGTCGGGCGCTCGCCCTGCAGCCCGTAGGCTTCATCGGCCTGACGCACGTGCAGCGCGTCGATATCGGCATCAGCGTACACCGCCACCGAGGCGACTCCGTAGTCACGGCAGGCACGGGCAATACGAACGGCAATTTCGCCACGATTGGCTATCAGAACCTTTTTCATCTGTTCTTGGTCTCGTCTGAAGTGGCGGGGCGCACTGGCTCGAAGGCGCTCAGCGGGTTGAAGCGAATGCGGGCATTGACCGGAATCTGCCCGGCCTTGTCCAGGTGGTAGGTGGCGACTGCGCCGATGACCGGATAACCACCGGTCAACGGGTGATCGGCCAGAAACAGCACCGGCTGGCCACTGGGCGGCACTTGAATGGCGCCGACTGTGGTGCCCTCGCTGGGCAACTCGCCATCGACGGCACGTTGCAGCGATTGCTCGCCCGCCAGGCGAAGGCCGATACGGTTGGATTGCGGCGTGACCCGCCAGGTCTGTTGCGCCAGCAGTTGCTGTGCTTCGGCGCTGAACCAGTCACTGCGCGGCCCCATGACCACATCCAGAGTGATGACCTCATCGCTACGCGGCATCTCGAAGGCCGGTTGTTCGGCAGTCGATACTGAAAGGCCGCCGGTTCTGCGCGTGAAGCCCAGCCGGTCACCCGCTGCCAACGCGGCGGGCCCGACCTGGGCCAGCGTGTCGGTGGACAGGCTGCCGAGCACCGGCTCATGAATGAAACCGCCACGAACCGCCAGATAATTGCGCAGGCCGGCAGTCGGGGAACCGATGCTGACCTGATCGCCGTTCTGTAGAGAAAAAGGCGCATAAAGCAGCGGCCGCAATTTTTGCCCTTCGGCGGTCAGCACCTCGACGCTGACCTGAGCCCCGGTAATCGCCACAACGGTCTGCCCCTGACAGGTGAACGTCAGGCCGCCCATGAGAATTTCCAGGCACGCCGTCGCCGGATCGTTACCCACCGCGCGGTTGGCAGCGCGCAAGGCGCCGCGATCCAGCGCGCCCGATGCGGAAACACCCTGCCCCGCGCGACCGGGACGCCCCAGGTCCTGAAACAGGGTCTGCAGACCTGGCGTCTCGATCTGCAGATAGTCTTCGCTGACCGTCGTCGCCTGCGGCCGGACAGGTGCGGCAACCTGCACACGAGTCTCCGGGAGCGGACCGGCATCCTGGAAACGCACGCGGTAGCCGGGCTGGAGCAAGGCGGGCTCGTCGCGGCCCAGGTCCCACATGGTTGAGGTGGTCACCCCGATGATCTGCCAGCCGCCGGGGCTGGCCTGTGGATAAATGCCACTGAAACCACCGGCCAGTGCCACTGCGCCAGCCGGAATACGCGTGCGCGGCGTGCTGCGCCGTGGCACCACGAACCCGGCGCCGCCGCTGAGGTAGGCAAATCCGGGCGCAAAGCCGCAGAACGCAACGTTGTAGTCGCTGCCAGTGTGACGCTTGATGACTTCCTCGACGCTGATATCCAGCTCGCGGGCGACATCGGCCAGGTCTTCGCCGTTGTAATGCACCGGTATTTCGATCAGCTTGCCCGCCTCGCGCGCCTTGCCACGAATGTCGCGCGAGGCGATCTGTGTGGCCAGTGCTTCGAAACCGATGGCTGACGGACGAAAATGCACCAGCAACGTTCGGGCGGCCGGGACGATTTCCTCCACGCCAGCGATGGGCATCTGCTGTAACGATTCGAACAGGGCCAGGGTCTCGTCCAGATTCGACAGTTCAACCAGGAGTGCATCCAGGTTGGCCGGGTAGAAACGCATGAGCCTCTCCTATACGTGGTAGTAGCTGTCCGGAATATCGGTAATGAACATGTGGCCGGGCGCGTGGGAAATCGCAAATGGCACACGGGACGCCATCACCACTGCCTGCGGGGTCACGCCGCAGGCCCAGAACACCGGAATCTCGCCGGGCCTGATCGTCACCGCATCACCAAAATCAGGGTTCGCCAGGTCGTTGATGCCGAGCAGTTCAGGCTCACCGACGTGTACTGGCGCGCCGTGCACACCGGGATAGCGCCCGGTGATGCGCGCCGCTTCGGCAACCCGGTCCGCCGCGATCGGGCGCATCGACACCACCATGTTGCCCTGCAGGCGCCCGGCCGGGCGGCAGACCCGGTTGCTGCGGTACATCGGCACATTGCAGCCTTCGCTGATGTGGCGCACATCGATGCCGGCGTGCATCAGGTCGGTTTCGAAGGTGAAGCTGCAACCGATCAGAAAGCTGACCAGATCGGTGTGCTGCGCCCAGATGTGGCTCACATCACTCAGTTCTTCGGCCAGTTGCCCATCACGCCAGACCCGGTACAGCGGCAGGTCGGTGCGCAGATCAGCCTGCTCGGCCAACAGGGTGGTGTGGCTGCCGGCCTCGGTCACATCCAGCACCGGGCAGGCTTGCGGGTTGCGCTGTGCGAACAGCAGAAAGTCATACGCCCATTCACGTGGCAGGGTGATCATGTTGCACTGGGTCAGACCAGGCGCCTCGCCAGCGGTCGGCGCGACGAATCCCTGGCGATAACGGGCACGGGCGGCGCTGGCAGCCTCGCGGGCGAGTTGCAGTGAGTTCATGATCAGCCTCGATTGAATGCGCGGACAGTGACGCCTGCGTCGTGCAGACGGTTTTTCAGGATGCGGGCGATGTTCACCGCGCCCGGGCTGTCGCCATGCACGCAGATCGAATCGGCCTGCAGGCTGATTTCGCGGCCATCTTCAGCCTCGATGACGCCTTCGCGCACCAGGCGCAGCATGCGCTCGGCGATCAGTTCGGCGTCGTGCAGCACCGCACCGGGCCGCGAGCGCGAGACCAGCGTGCCTTGAGCGGTATAGGCGCGGTCGGCGAACGCTTCGGCGACGCAGGAAAGCCCGGCTTCGCGTGCCCAGTCGAGCAGCGGGGAATTAGCCAGGCACACCAGCTTCAACTCGGGATCAATGCGCAGCAGCGCCTGAATGACCGCCGCGGCCTGACGCTGATCACCAGCAATGGTGTTGTACAGCGCGCCGTGGGGTTTGACGTAGCTCACGCTAGTCCCGGCGCTGCGGGCCAGGCCCTGAAGCGCACCGATCTGATAAATGACATCGGCGGTCAGCTGGTCGGACGGGACGTCCATGTTGCGGCGGCCAAACCCTACCAGGTCCGGGTAGGCCACATGCGCGCCGATGGCAACGCCCCGGGCCGCAGCGGCCTCGAGGGTGCGCAGGATCCCGGCCGGGTCACCGGCATGGAAGCCGCAGGCCACGTTGGCGCTGCTGACCACATCGAGAATCGCCTCGTCATCGCCCATGCTCCAGGCGCCGAAGCTTTCACCGAGATCACTGTTGAGGTCTATTGCAGGCATTTTTATTCTCCGAAATCAGGCTGCATTGATGAAGGCAAAGATAGGACCGACTGATTTGAACGCCATGTACCACGACAGCAGACAGGTCAGCACGCCCAGTACCAGCAGCCAGCGCGGGTAGTGGTAGCCGTCCATCATGTCGGACCGGCGCCAGCCGACGTACATAAAAATGCTCAGGCCCAGTGGCAGGATCAAACCGTTGAAGCCCCCGGCAAAGACCAGCAGCGCGGCCGGTGGTTTGCCCCACATGACGTATACGACCACGGTGATCAGGATAAAGCCGACCGTGGCGAGGTTACGAGCTCGCTCGGTGATGCGCTTGGAAAACACCGTGATGAACGACATCGACGTGTAAGACGCGCCGATCACGCTGCTGATACCGGCCGCCCAGAGCACCAGGCCGAACATGATCAGGCCGAAGTTGCCAGCGGCAGCGGTGAACGCCTGGGCCGCAGGGTTTGCGCCCTTACCGGACACGTCGATGACGACGCCGCTGGCGACCACGCCGAGGATCGCCAGAAAGAGTATGTAACGAACAACCCCGGTGACCAGAATACCGGTGAGCGCCGCCTTGGACACTACATCGATGTTCTCGACCCCGACGGTACCGCGATCCAGCAAGCGGTGAGCACCGGCGTAAGTGATATAGCCGCCGACCGTGCCGCCGACAATGGTGGTGATGGCCGCGAAATCGACCATGTCCGGCAGGACGGTCTGGCGCAGCGCTTCACCCAGCGGCGGATGCGAGGCAAAGGCGGCGAACAGAATCAGGCAGACCTTCAGGGTGCCCAGCACCATCATGATGCGGTCCATGGCGATGCCGGCGCGGTGCGACGAAAAGATCGCGATGGCGATCAACGCGCTCAAGGCGCCACCCCATTTGGGATCAAGCCCGGTCAACGCGTTCAAGCCCAGGCCCGCACCGGCGATGTTGCCCAGACTGAATACCAGGCCGCCGAAGATGACCAATACCGCGAGCAGATAACCGCTGCCGGGGATCGCTGCGTTGGCCAGGTCGGCCGCGCGCATTCTGGTCAGCGTGACGATGCGCCAGACATTCAGCTGTACCACGAAGTCGATCAGGATCGAAGCCAGGATGCCGAAGGCAAACGCCGCCCCCAGCGTCGCGGTGAACGTGGCTGTCTGGGTCAGAAAGCCAGGGCCGATGGCAGAGGTCGCCATCATGAAGATCGCGGCGATCAATGAGGCGCGGCGCGCCTTGGTGAACTCATTGGCAGTCTGTGTCACGGCGGCATTCCTGAGATGAGAGGTAATCTGCTTGAGCAACGACCATGCCAAAGGTCATTCAAGCGCGCCAAGTTGTAGATACACAAAGATAATATTGTTGAACAATGTAGATGGTGTGGATCAACCATGTGCACCATGTTGTTACGCAGGGACTCAGGTGTGCTACCTGATGAAGCATCTGTTGACCTTCGTCCTTGCCAGCCAATCAGCTGTCGTGGAATATCGACCTGGCTTTTCTTTCTCTGGACCTTTTATGAACGACGCTGCTTCTACCCTCCCTCGCACCCTCGGAGAATCAATCACCACTGAGCTTCGCAGAATGCTGGTCGAGGGCGAGCTGGTGCCTGGTCAGCGCCTCTCGGAAGCCGCTCTGGCCGAGAGTCTGGATATTTCCCGTAATACCCTGAGAGAAGCCTTCAGAGTACTGACCCGCGAAGGACTGCTGACCCACGAGCCCAATCGCGGCGTCACCGTGGCCAAGCCTGATATGGCGTCGATCATCGATATCTACCGAATTCGGCGCTTCATCGAGTGCGGGGCGATTGCCCAGGCTTACCCACAGCATCCCGGTGTGCTGCACATGCGCAATGCGGTCGAGGCGGGCGTGCAGGCGCGTGAAGCGAAGGACTGGATTGCCGTGGGCACCGCCAACATGATGTTTCACAAGGCCATCGTCGAGCTGTCCGACAGCCCGCGACTGGTGGCGTTTTATGCGCAGATATCGGCAGAGTTGCGACTGGCCTTCGGCTTGCTCAACAATCCGGAACTGCTGCATTCGCCCTATCTGGACATGAATGCTGCGGTACTCGGGCGCCTGGACGCGGGCAAGACCGATGAGGCAACGCGCATGCTCGAGGATTATCTGGTGCAATCGGAACGAACGATTCTGGCCGCCTTCGAGCGAAGCCGGAACCGATAGTCCGGGCGCAGGCCTGATCACCAGAACTACCACCCTGGGACCCGGTCTACGGGTTCTGACCGTTGCAACACGCCCGACGAGCCAGGCAGGCCGCCGCTTCGTTGAAAGCCTGAAATTCCCCTCTGGAGGCGATACGCTTTGAAAGCACTCGACGAACTCATTTTCGACAACCGCTTTGCCCGTCTGGGCGATGCGTTCTCCACTTCCGTGCTGCCTGAGCCCATCGATGCGCCGCAGCTGGTGGTAGCCAGCCACTCAGCGCTGGCGCTGCTGGACCTGGCGCCTGAGCAGGCCGATCTGCCGCTGTTCGCGAAAATCTTCAGCGGCCACAAGCTGTGGTCGGATGCAGAACCTCGGGCGATGGTGTATTCCGGGCATCAGTTTGGCTCCTACAACCCGCGCCTGGGCGACGGTCGCGGGCTGCTGCTCGGCGAGGTCTACAACGATGCAGGTGAGCACTGGGACCTGCACCTCAAGGGCGCCGGCCGCACGCCGTATTCACGCATGGGGGACGGGCGCGCCGTACTGCGCTCGTCGATCCGCGAGTTTCTGGCCTCCGAAGCCCTGCACGCACTGGGCATCCCCAGCAGCCGCGCGGGGTGTGTGGTCAGCTCCAGCACGCCGGTATGGCGCGAAACCCAGGAGTATGCAGCCATGGTGCTGCGTCTGGCGCAGAGTCATGTGCGCTTCGGCAGTCTGGAATACTTCTTCTACACCAAGCAGCCAGAGCAGTTGAAGACCCTCGCCGAACATGTGCTGACGATGCATTACCCGCACTGCCAGGAGCAGCCGGAGCCGTATCTGGCGATGTTCCGGGAAATCGTCGAGCGCAACGCAGAGCTGATTGCCAAGTGGCAGGCCTACGGCTTCTGCCATGGTGTGATGAACACCGACAACATGTCGATTCTGGGTATTACCTTCGATTTCGGACCGTTCGCGTTTCTGGATGATTTCGATGAGCACTTCATCTGCAATCACTCCGACCATGAAGGCCGTTATTCCTTCAGCAATCAGGTGCCTATCGCGCAATGGAACCTCAGCGCACTGGCACAGGCGCTGACCCCTTTCATCAGCGTGGACGCGTTGCGCGAGGCGATCGGTTTGTTCCTGCCGCTGTATCAGGCGCACTACCTGGACCTGATGCGCCGTCGACTGGGCCTGACCGTCACGAATGAGCAGGACGAACAACTGGTCAGCCAATTGCTGAAATTGATGCAGAACAGTGGCGTGGATTACACCCTGTTCTTCCGCCGCCTGGGTGACCAGCCAGCCGCCGAGGCGTTGCGCACGCTGCGCGACGACTTTGTCGAGATCAAGGGCTTCGATGGCTGGGCGCAAGCGTATCAAGCGCGTATTGCCCTTGAGGACAACGGCACCGAGCAGGAGCGTCAGAACCGCATGCATGCGGTCAATCCGCTGTACATCCTGCGCAACTACCTGGCGCAGAACGCCATCGCCGCAGCGGAAAAAGGCGACTACGCAGAAGTCCGCCGCCTGCATCAGGTGCTCTGCACCCCCTTCACCGAACAACCCGGCATGCAAGGCTACGCCCAACGCCCGCCGGACTGGGGCAAGCACCTGGAAATCAGCTGTTCGTCGTGAGGCATTTGACCCCTATCGTGGCCATGCTCCAGCGTAGGCATACCGTTCTGGACGCTCTCCTGTAACTATCTTGCGACGCTCCGCGTCGCATGCCGTTCTGGACGCTCCGCGTCCTCTTTAACTACGACAGCCCTGCATCCACCAGCCATTGCTCCAGCCCTTCGAGGTCGGGAATACGGGCTATGGTTTCGCCGATCTGTACGGCGGCCAGTTCCAGTTCGGCCAGCGGGACGTCGACGTAGCTCAACTGGCTGTCGACCTTGCACGAGCGCGGGATGCCCTGGGTCAGCAGGGCGATGAACCTGACGTCGTTGCGTCCGCCCAGTGCGTTGAGCACCACGATCCGGGCTCGGCCGCCGACACGGGTGCGGCCTCCGCAGGCGGCTTCGAAGCTGAGCAGCGGCAAGGTCAGTTCGCGCCAGATGATCGGCCCCAGATACCACTCGGGGGCGCCCGGCTCTGCGCTGCAATCCTGGTAATCGATCAACTCTGCGACCGCGACGTTGGGCAGCAGCAGATGCCGGTCACTCAACGGCACCAGCAAGCCGGTCAGGCTGGTCAGACGACTGGTCTGGAACGTGCCTTCAGACATGCGCCTGACTCCAGTAAGCGATGCTCTCCAGCAACACGGTTTCCTGATACGGCTTGCTCAGGTACTCGTTGACGCCTACCGCCATCGCCCGATCGCGATGCTTCTGGCCCGATCGGGAGGTGATCATGATGATGGGCAGGTCCTTGAGCTGTTCGTCCTGGCGGATCTGACTGGCCACTTCAAAGCCGTCCATGCGCGGCATTTCGATATCGAGCAGCATGATGTCGGGGGTGTGCTCCTGCAACAGGGTCATGGCATCAACACCGTCCTTGGCGGTCAGCACGTGCATACCGTGGCGTTCCAGCAGACGGCTGGTAACTTTGCGCACCGTCACCGAATCGTCCACCACCATCACCAGCAACGGTCTGGCGTGCTCGACTTCGTGATAGGCAGGCGCCATAAGCCCTCGGAAAGGCAAGCCCTGCAAGTTACGAATCTGCGCCATCAGATCAAGAATCAGCACCACTTGGCCGTCACCCAGAATGGTCGCACCGGAAATGCCCTGCACCCTGGAGAACTGCGGGCCAAGACTCTTGACCACGATCTCGCGCGAGCCTGCCAGCGCATCGACCTGCACCGCCACCCACTGATCCTGCAGATGCACCAGCAACACCGGCAGCGGCTGCAATTGCCCGGCCAGCCTGGGCGGACTGCTGCCCAGCAACTCGCCCAGATAGCGCAACTCGTAACTGCGCCCGCCATATTGATAGCGCGGCGGGCTGGTCTGGTAATAGCCGTCCAGCTCATTGGCCATGACGCGCACGATGCCATCGACGGTATTGAGCGGCACCGCATACTGTTCTTCGCCGCACGTCACCATCAACGCCCGGTTGACGGACACCGAAATCGGCAGGCGAATACGGAAGCGCGTGCCCTTGCCCGGCACCGAGTCGATGACCATCGAACCGCCCAGTTGCTTGACCTCGGCGTGCACCACATCCATGCCCACGCCACGGCCGGAAATCTGGGTGATGATCTCGCTGGTGGAAAACCCCGCCTGCAGAATGAACGGCAACACTTCATGGTCGGACAGATCGGCATCCGGATGGATCATGCCGCGCTTGATGGCCTTGCGGCGTACCGCAGCGAGGTCGACACCGGAACCGTCATCGCTCAATTCGATGACCATATCGCCGCCTTCGTACATCAGTTCCAGACTGATATGGCCTTGTTCCGGCTTACCGGCGGCGATGCGTTTTTCAGTGCTTTCAAGCCCGTGATCAACGGCGTTGCGCAGCATGTGCTCGAGTGGCGCGACCATTCGTTCCAGCACGTTGCGGTCCATTTCACCGTCGGCGTTGCCCACCTCGAAATGGACCTTCTTGTGCAGTTCCGAGGCCACCTGGCGCACCACGCGACGCAGGCGCGGCACCAGTCGCTCGAACGGCACCATGCGCGTACGCATCAGGCCTTCCTGAAGCTGAGTGTTGACCCTGGCCTGTTGCGACAGCAGCGTTTCCGCGTCGCGGGCGCGCGCGCCGAGGGTTTCCTTGAGGTCCATCAGGTCGGACGCCGATTCGAACAGGGCGCGTGACAACTGCTGCAACTGCGAATGACGGTCCATTTCCAGCGGGTCGAACTCTTCATAGCCCAACCGCTCGGCCTGGACCTGCTCACGGCTGAGAATGCGCCCCTGGGTTTCCATGTCCAGACGACGCAACTGATCGCGCATCCGCTCGATGGTGGTTTCCATCTCTACCAGGGCGATCTGTGAATCAATGATCTGCTGTTCGATACGTCCGCGGAAAATGGAGGTTTCGCCGGCCAGGTTGACCAGGTCTTCCAGTTGCTCGGCAGGCACCTTGACCATTTCCGGGCCACTGCGCTCGACCTCGCCCTCGGCGACCGGGGCCACGGCTACGACAGACTCCGGATGGACTTCCGGGTCCTGCGCAGCCAGCTGTGCGCCCGACGGCTCATCGGTGGCCAGCCTGCGAATGCTCTCGATCAGCAAGGAGGCGTCAGGCAGCGGTTTTTCATTGCGCACGGCATCGAGCATGTCGGCCAGCACATCCTGGCCGCTCTGCAACAGGCCGATCATCAACGGCGCAGGCTGCAGGCTCCCGGCGGAAAGCCCCTCGTAAAGCGTCTCCAGCTCGTGGGCGAGGTCGCCTATCGGAGCAATTTCCACCATCCGCGCGCCGCCCTTGAGGGTGTGCAGGTCGCGCAGCAGGTTTTCGACTTCCAGCATGTTGTGCGGATCGGCCTGCCAGCGAGCCAACGCCGCACCGGAGCTTTCCATGATGTCGAAACCTTCCTCGAGGAAGACTTCACGCAGCTCGGCGTCATGCTCGGGAAGATCTTCATGGGCGGCAGGCGAGGCTTGCACCTCGGGTCCGGCGCTCTCGAGCGTGCGGCAGCTGCGCAGCGCTTCGATCAAAGCCGAAGGGTCGCTGAGCGCTTCCTGCCGATACAATTGCTCGAGCAGAATCGCCAGATGGTCGTGGCTCTCGTTCAGCAGCGCGGCCAGCGTCGGAGAATGGTTGAAGCGCCGGTCGATCAAGCCTTCGTAGAGGTTTTCCAGTTCGTGGGCCAGGTCGCCCACTTCGGCTACCTCAGCCATCCGCGCACCGCCCTTGAGGGTGTGCAGGTCGCGTTGCAGGGAGGCCAGCGGCGCAGGGTTTTCCGGATCGGCCAGCCAGCGCTGCAACGCCTGCCCGGCGCTGTCGAGGATATCGACGGCCTCTTCCAGAAATATCTCGACGATTTCGTCGTCCGGCCCGGCAACTTCAGTGTGTCCGGCCTCGCTGGCCAGCTGCGCGGTGGCGGCGTTGAGCTCGGTAACGCTCAAGGTACGATGGCCGTCGCTCTTGACCAGCCCGGTCGCCGACGGGTCAAGCGCCTGATCCAGCAACTGGTTCAAGGCGCGCACGCATTCGGGACGCGGCTCGACATCCTGGCCGGCCGCCACCTGATCGAGCATGTTGATCAGCGCTTCGTGAGCATTTTCTGCCACATCGAAAAACCGCTCGCTGACCGCCAGACTGCTTTCCTCGACCGCACCATAGAGGTCGAGCAAGGCTTCGCACAGCTCATCGACCTGCGGCAGGTCGGCCAGGTGCGCGCCATGACCGAGGGTGGTCAGTTCGTCGAGCAGCGCGCTCAGTTCCTGGCGTTCGCCGGGGTGCTGCCGCCAGCGCTGCAGCAGGTTCTCCGCATCCAGCACGATGTCCATGCCCTCGGCCAGAAAACCGGCGAGCAGCGTGGGGTTGCGCTTGATCCGCAGGCCGCTGTCCGACTCGCGCAGCACCACGGTGAGGCGGTCGTTGAGCATCGCCAGGGCGGCCTCGATCAGCGGCGCGGCCCCCGGGATATCGGCCAGCGGCGTGCTGTCCAGTTGTTCGAGGCCCTTGTGCAGCAAGGGTTCGGCGCTGCGCAGCAGGGCAAGTTCCGGTGAGCCAATATCGATGAGGTTGGCCTTGTATTCACGCACCAGCTGATCGAGCGGGCTGGCCAGTTCGGCAATCGGCAGCACTCCGGCCATGTGCGCGCTGCCCTTGAGCGTATGCAGCGCACGCAGCACGGCGTCGCTGATCGCCGGCGACGCTGATTGTTCGGCGTTGTCGAGGAAGCGACCGAGGGTATTCAGATGGCCGAGCGCTTCCTGACGAAAAATCTCCAGCAACTGTGGATCGAGCGGTTCGTCGGCAACAGGCTGGCCTGGCGCATGATCATCCGCGGCTGGCAGCATCGGTGGCTCCAGCCCGTTGGCCAACGCATGGGCACGAGCCGCCAGCAGGTCGACATCATCGCGCTGACACTGTGCACCTTCGGCAAAGTCGCGGATGACCGACGGCAGCAGCGCCTGCACTTCGGTCATCAGTTGCTGCACTTCGAGGCCCGGCAACACGTCGCCTTCCAGCACCCGGTTGAGCAGGTTTTCCACCGCCCAGGCCAGTTCGCTGAGAATCAGCGCACGCACCATCCGGCCGCTGCCCTTGAGGGTATGAAACGCACGACGCACTTCGGTCAGCGCCGTGCTGTCCCAATGGCCGTCGCTGCCGAGCGAGGTGAACCAGCGCGGCAGGTACTCGCGCAGCGCGTCGAGCACCTCGTCGGCCTCTTCGAGAAACACATCGCGCAACTCGTCGTCCACCGCCTCTTCCCCGGCCGAGGGCGGCAACAGGCTGGCGGGGACGTTGCGGGCGGGCGGGTTGACGGCCGAGACCGGGCTGGCGAGGACCTGAGCAATGGTTTGCGTGGGGCTGACCAGCGCCTTGCGGTCATCCAGTTCCAGCAACTCGTCCTGAGTGATGACCTCTTCGAGCAATGGCACGTCGAGGGTGTCCGCAGCGGGCGTATAGCCCAGTCGTGCCAGACTCTGCTGGGCCATGTCGAGCACCTGGTCGCCCGGCGCCTGATGATCTTCGAGCATGCGCTCCAGGTAATACTCGATGCCGGTGATGGTGTCGGCCAGGCAATCGAGCTGAACCCAGGTGGGACGGGTTTCGTCCACCAGCAGGTGTTCCTGAATGTATTCGTTGCAGGCGGCCAGCAGGCTGGCTGCACGGGCCAGCGGGATCATCGCCAGCGCACCACGAACCTGCACGATCAGCGCGCACAGCGGATCGAGGCGCTGTCGGTCCCACGCGCCGTCGATGTAATCGAGGATCACGTCCTTGGCCTGCTGCAACACCGTGCGGGCTTCGCGAATCACCAGTTGATGAATCTGCGTCAGGTCGGTGGTCGGCAGGCGGCTTTCCTCACGACTGACCTGCTCGTGACTGCCCGCCATGCCGGCAAGGGTCGATTCGACGTAGAGCAAGGCACCCGCGACATCCATCAGCGCCGCGTCGCTGGGCTCGCGCTGCCCCTGCGCCAGACCGATGACGACGGAAAGCTGGTCGATGATCACCTTGCGCGGCTGGCCGAAACCCAGCACCGCGAGAGTATCGGCAATCTGCCGCAACGGCGGCAGCAACGCGTTGAGCTCGCTGACATGCTGACGGTCGCCGCGCACGAACACGTCGAGCCGTTCCTTGACCCTGACCAGCCCTTCGCACAAGGCCACGATCACCGAACGCATGGCGTCACGGTCCGGACCGGCCATGCGGGCGCGCTCTTCGTTGACCACGTCGTTGCCGGGCAAGGCGTCGGCCAGCGCGTACTGGTCCTTGAGGTCGAGCATCTTCGGCGCCAGGCTGTCGGACTTGGCGATATAGAACAGCAGGCTTTTCAACAGCTCTTCGGGGGCGGGCTGATTGATGCCGGTGACGCCCTGCTCGGCCAGACGCTTGAGTTCCTTGTCGGCATCCTTCAACAGGCTGCGCAGCGCCGGGCTGTTGGTGAAGTTGCCGTTGAGCATGGTTTCGACCAGTGCCGAGGCGATCCGCCAGAGCGCACCGAGCGGCGCGTCTTCGCACAACTGCTCAAGCCGGGCAAAGACCTTGGCCATGTAGCCGAGCTGGGTCTGCACGCCCTGCTCGCGCATCAGGCCGGCCAGCGCCGCCTGCAGGGTCTGGCGCAGCTTGCGCAGCAGGTTGGGCAATTCCGGGGTATTGCGCCGCGCCAGCTCTTCGTCATCAAGCGCCGGCACGACGACCAGCTGCGGGGCGAACAGGCTGGTTTCCGAGAGCAGACTTTCGCCCCGCGCGCTGCGCAGGTCATTGAGCAGTGGCAAGACCACCAACGGCAGGTCGCGGCGCGCGGAATGAATGCGTTCCAGATAAACCGGCAACTGACTCATGGCTTGGATCAGCAGTTGCTCGGACTCGATCGGATGGCTGACGCGGTTCTGCTGGACCGCCAACGCCAGTTGCTCGATTTCCTCGGCCAGCAACGCGGCGCCATAGAACTCGATCATCTGCAGACTGCCGTGAACCTGATGCACCAGGTTCAGGCACTCGGCCATCGCCGCAGCGTTGGCCGGGTCTTCGATGAACAGGTCCAGCGCCTGACGGGCCTGGCGCAGCGTTTCGGCGATTTCGCCCTTCAGCCATTCAAGGGCTACATAATCGTGACGATCAGCCATGACGAGTACCGTCCGTTACCCAATCAAGGTTGTTCATGTGCGGTACATCATCCGGCTTTCTTCGATGACGGCAGGGCAAAGCCCGATACCGAGCGGCGCATTTCGCTGGCCATTTTTGCCAGGTTGCCGATGCTTTCGGCGGTGGCCGATGTGCCCGAGGTGGTCTGCGAAGTGGTCTGCTGAATGACGGTCATGATCTGCGAAATCTGCCCGGCAGACTCGGCCTGCTGGTGGGCAGCGTCGGTGATACTTTCGATCAGTTCGGCCAGCACCCTGGACACCCCTTCGATTTCCCCCAGCGCCACCCCGGCGTCCTGCGCCAGCCGGGCGCCGCGCACCACTTCGCTGGTGGTCTGCTCCATGGAGATAACCGCCTCGTTGGTGTCGTTCTGGATGGCCCGGACCAGCGTTTCGATCTGCTTGGTCGCAGACGACGAACGCTCGGCCAGGCGCTGCACTTCGTCAGCCACCACGGCAAACCCTCGTCCGGCATCACCGGCCATCGACGCCTGAATGGCGGCGTTCAAGGCCAGGATATTGGTCTGGTCGGCAATGTCGTCGATCAGGCTGACGATGTCGCCAATCTCCTGGGATGACTCGCCCAGACGTTTGATGCGCTTGGAGGTGTCCTGAATCTGCTCACGAATGTTGTCCATGCCGTGAATGGTGTTTTGCACGACCTCGTTGCCTTTATTGGCAATTGTCACGGAGCGCTCCGCCACGGCCGAGGACTCCGAGGCGTTGGTCGAAACCTGATCGATGGACGCGGCCATGTCGTTGATAGCCGTCGAAGCGGCACTGATCTGCAACGCCTGGTGCTCAGAGGCAGCCGACAATTGCATGGCCGTCGCCTGGGTTTCGGTCACCGCAGCCGCCACCTGCTCGGCGGTCAGGTTGATGGTCACCACCAGCTCGCGCAACTGGTCGATGGAGTAGTTGATGGAGTCGGCAATCGCCCCGGTGAAGTCCTCGGTCACCGAGGCCGTGACCGTCAGGTCGCCGTCGGCGAGGTTCTCGATCTCGTCCAGCAGGCGCATGATCGCTGTCTGGTTGCGTTCGCTTTTCTGCGCGGTTTCGCGCAGCTGGCGATTGGTCTCGCGCACCATGACCAGACCGATGAGGATGATCGACGCCAGTGCCAGCAAGCCCAGCACATAGCCGCCGACGGTGTTCACGGTGCGGCGCTTGGCGAGGTTTTCCAGGCTGTTGGCGAGTACCGAGGTTTCATCCAGCAGGGTCTGTGAGGTGTTGAAGATGTTGCCCGACGCCTCGCGCACCTGATACAGCTCGGGCGAAGTCTCGAGAATCTCGTCCACCGAGCCTGAGACGAATTCGAACAGTTCGGCGATCTCCGCCAGCCGCGCGCGCGCATCGCGGTCCTCGACCTGGGATATGCGCAGCGTGGCGTTGCCCTCCAGCATGCCGTTGAGCACACGACCGAACTGGCTGGCGTCGCGGCCAAAGGCATCGGCGGCCTGCACAGCCGTTTCATCACCGGCCAGCACGGTATTGACCGAGCCGAGAATCCGTTCTGCGAGCAGCGCCTGACGTTGCGCAACCACCACCTGTGCGGCAGGAGCACGGCTTTGCAGCAGGCTCTCGACGACTTTTTCGTATTCGGCCTGCAATTGCGGAATGGTTTCGGCCAGCGTTGCCGCCACCTGATGCAACGACAGGACGGTCTGTTCACTGGCCAGAATCACGTCGGTGCTCTTGCGCAGCCCTTCCCAGTCACGTTGCACGGTGCGCAATTCGTCGCGTATCAGCTCGGGTGCCGCGGGCAGGCCGGTGGCCGGGTCGCCTTTTCTCAGGTAGCCCCAGCGCACGTCGAAATCGTTGCGCGCATCGGCCAGCAATTTGAACGCCTGGGTTTTGCCGGCAGCCGCTTCGGTGGCATTTTTCGCGATGCGTTGCGACAGGACGCGCAGCTCACCGGCATGCCCGATGTACTGTTTGTCGTAGTTGGACTGAGTGTTGAGGTAGGCGAAGTTGGCGAACAGCAACATGATGAAAACGATAAGCGCCACGAACAGCAGAATAATCTGCGTCCGGCTTCTTGCGCCTTCCCTTGACCGGTCTGTACTACTCATTAATCAGGCCCCCGCCTGGATCAATTGTGAAACACACCAGGCCCGACATGCTAGGAAGCCAGGTCCATGAAATCCGCAGACTGCACCAGCGCCCACGGGCTGAAGATCAGCCACGCCTGCTCGCGGATAAACTGCCCGCGCAGGAACGGCACCATACGCTGATCCATGTTCTGCGGGGTCTGGGGTATGAGGCTCAACTGACTGAAACGTTGCATGCCGAACACCTCATCGACCAGCAGACCGGCAAATACATCATGGTGCTCGACCACCAGCACCCGTCGCTGTTTGCGCACCGGCACCAGTTCGTGGCCGAAAAACCCGCACAGATCCATGAGTGGCAACAACCGACCGCGCAAGTTGGCAATACCGGCCACCCAGAACTTCACACCGGGCATTACCGCATGATGGGGTTCGTGAAGGATCTCGGCGATCTCGCCAATCGGCGCGACAAACCGTTGCTCGCCCATACGAAAGCCGATGCCGACCCAGTCCTGCTGATGGGCTTCCTGCAGCGGCAGGCCCGCCGCCAGCGAACGACAGCGTCGATCCATATCCAGAAGCAGTTCAAAAGCGGTGCGCGGCTCGGCCATGGCGATTCCGGCGATCAGCCGGCCAGCACCGCATTCAGGGTTTTCATCAGGGTTTCTTCGTCCACCGGCTTGGTCAGGTAATCCCGCGCGCCCTGGCGTTTGCCCCAGACCTTGTCGGTTTCCTGATCCTTGGTGGTGATCATGATCACCGGAATATTGGTGGTGTCAGGATCCTTGGTCAGCTGGCGTGTGGCCTGAAAGCCGTTGAGCCCCGGCATGACGATGTCCATCAGCACGGCATCAGGCTTTTCCTGACGGGCCAGGGCCACGCCATCAGCGCCGTTTTCGGCCTTGAGCACTTCATGACCGTGCTTTTCCAGCATGCCGGTGAGTTTGTACATTTCAGTCGGCGAGTCATCGACGATCAATATTCGAGCCATGGGTGTTCCCCGTCAGATTACGAGCGCGCTACATCAGGCGCGGGCGTCATGATATGTGTTGTTCTGCTGCAACGAAGCCCGGCACATGAGCCTTGATCGCGCTGAGCAGTTCTTCCTTGCTGAAAGGCTTGGTCAAAAACTGATCGGACCCGACAATCCGCCCCTTGGCCTTGTCGAACAGGCCGTCCTTGGAGGACAGCATGATGACCGGCGTCGACTTGAATGCCCGGTTGTTCTTGATCAGCGCGCAGGTCTGATAACCGTCCAGACGCGGCATCATGATATCGACGAATATGATTCGCGGGTGGTTATCGGCAATCTTGGCCAGCGCGTCGAAACCGTCTATCGCAGTGATGACTTCACAGCCTGCGTTCTTGAGCAGTGTTTCGGCGGTGCGGCGGATGGTCTTCGAATCATCGATGACCATGACTTTCAGGGCGGAGGCGTGTTGTTCCATAGCTGCTCTTCCATCGCCGCAGCGAATTTTTGCGCATTCTGCGAGGCACTGGGAGCCTGACCGTATCGCTTCGTTGATCGACTGGGACCGAAGACCGGATGCCGAGCCTTTTTAGCACACTCTCCAGACGCAATCCATAAAGTGCACCCTGGTGCATCGCGGCAGGCCTGCCCCTTGACCGGGAGCAATCGGAGCGCCACCCTGATGCCAATTTTACGGCCGTTGCGGCCCTTACCGATCAGAGGATATTGCCCATGAGCGTTCGCCTAGGGATTGTCATGGACCCCATTGAGCGCATTTCCTATAAAAAGGACAGCTCGCTGGCCATGCTGCTTGCCGCCCAGGAACGCGGCTGGTCACTGTTCTATATGGAACAGAAAGACCTGTATCAGAACGCCGGCCAGGCCCGCGCACGCATGAAGCCGCTCAAGGTGTTTGCCGATCCGGCCAAGTGGTTCGAGTTCGAAGCCGAAGTCGACGCAGGTCTCGACGATCTGGACGTGATCCTGATGCGCAAGGATCCGCCGTTCGACATGGAGTTCGTCTACGCCACCTACCTGCTGGAGCAGGCCGAGCGTGCCGGCGTACTGGTGGTCAACAAGCCGCAGAGCCTGCGCGACTGCAACGAGAAGCTGTTCGCCACGCTGTTTCCGCAGTGCACGCCGCCGACGCTGGTCAGCCGCCGCGCGGATATCATTCGCGAATTCGCCGAACAGCACGGCGACGTGATCCTCAAGCCGCTGGACGGCATGGGCGGCGCGTCGATCTTCCGCCATCGGGCGGGCGATCCGAACCTGTCAGTGATCCTCGAAACCCTGACCGCCCACGGCACGCAGCAAATCATGGCGCAGGGTTACCTGCCCGCCATCAAGGACGGCGACAAGCGCATTCTGATGGTCGATGGCGAACCGGTTCCGTATTGCCTGGCGCGCATCCCGGCAGCCGGCGAAACGCGTGGCAACCTGGCGGCAGGCGGACGTGGCGAGGCCCGTCCATTGAGCGACAAGGACCACTGGATCGCCGAACAGATCGGCCCGACCCTGCGTGAAAAAGGCCTGCTGTTCGTCGGACTCGACGTAATCGGTGAGCACCTGACCGAAATCAACGTCACCAGCCCGACCTGCATCCGCGAGATCGACAACGCCTTCGGCACCAACATTGGTGGCCTGCTGATGGACGCGATCGAGAAGAAGCTGCAAGCGCGCAAGGGCTGATCAGCCGCTGACGCCGCTGGCCACGGGCAACACCGTGCGCCACGGCGTCGGATCGATTCCCTTCGTCCGATCCGCAGCAGAGCGGCGCGGTACATTGCGTTATCATGCGCCACCTGTAACACGACACGGATTTTGACATGCAGGCTGACGAGATGCTGAACCGCCAATGACATCCATGGCCAACAACGACCTCCCCCTGGAACTCGCCAACCCCGGTGTGCGCCCTGCCGATCGCCTGGGTTTTACCATGATGATCGCGGCGCTGATCCACCTCGCGGTGATCCTTGGCGTGGGGTTCACCTATGTAAAGCCGGAGCAGATCTCGCAGACGCTGGAAATCACCCTGGCCACCTTCAAAAGCGAAGAAAAGCCCAAACAGGCTGACTTTCTGGCGCAAGACGATCAACAGGGCAGCGGCACCCTGGACAAGGCCGAAACGCTCAAGACCACTGAGCTGGCGCCCTATCAGGACACCAAGGTCAACAAGGTCACGCCGCCGCCAGCCAGCAAGCCGGTGGTCAAACAGGAAGCGCCAAAGACGGCCGTTGCGACCACCGCGCCCAGCCAGCAGAAAACCGTTGCCAAGCGCGATGAGGTCAAACCCGAGCCCACCACCAAGGCCGCACCGACCTTCGACAGCTCGGAACTGAGCAACGAAATCGCCAGCCTGGAAGCCGAATTGTCGACCGAACAGCAGCTTTACGCCAAGCGCCCGAAGATCCATCGCCTCAATGCGGCCTCGACCATGCGCGACAAAGGTGCCTGGTACAAGGATGACTGGCGCAAGAAGGTCGAGCGGGTCGGAAACCTGAACTATCCTGAGGAAGCACGACGCAAGCAGATCTACGGTAATTTGCGACTTCTTGTGTCAATCAATCGGGACGGCTCGTTGTATGAAGTGCTGGTGCTCGAATCTTCAGGACAGCCTTTGCTGGATCAGGCCGCACAGCGGATCGTGCGTCTGGCGGCGCCTTTTGCGCCGTTCACCGGCGATCTGGCGGATATCGATCGACTGGAGATCATTCGCACCTGGAAATTTGCACGCGGAGACAAGCTGTCAAGCAACTGAACTTTTTGCCAGCCGATGCTCGACACCCACACGTGTCAGTTGTCAGCCGGGCAAGGCAACGCCAAACTAGGGCTCATGAAAAAAGTCTCTCCGAGTTATCTCAAGCATCATTTCCTCATCGCCATGCCTCACATGCACGATGAGAACTTTGCTCAGACCTTGACCTACATTGTCGAGCACAACGCCAATGGCGCCATGGGGCTGGTGATCAACCGCCCGCAAAGCCTGACCCTGGCCGATGTGCTCGAACAACTGCGACCGGAACTGCCGGCGCCGAGACACTGCCAGGACATCGTCATTCATACCGGCGGGCCGGTGCAGACCGATCGGGGCTTTGTCCTGCATCCCAGCGGCCAGACCTTTCAGGCAACGGTCAATCTTCCGGGCGGGATTTCCTTGTCGACCTCGCAGGATGTGCTGTTCTCCATCGCCGATGGCTACGGGCCTGATCAAAATGTGATCACTCTGGGCTACGCGGGATGGGATGCCGGTCAACTGGATGCTGAAATGGCCGACAACGCCTGGCTGACCTGCTCGTTCGACCCGGCCATCCTGTTCGATGTCGACAGCGACCAGCGTCTGGAGGCTGCCGCCAGACGCCTGGGTATCAATCTCAACCTGATCTCGACCCAGGCAGGGCACGCTTGATGGCCGCCTTACGGCTGCTGCTGGGCATTGATTACGGCACCAAACAGATCGGCGTTGCGGTCGGCCAGGCGATTACCGGTCAGGCGCGTGAACTCTGTACGCTCAAGGCGCAGAATGGCGTGCCGGACTGGGACAAGGTCCAGGCGCTGATCAACGAGTGGAAACCTGATGCGATCGTGGTCGGCCTGCCGTTGAACATGGACGGCACGCCCAGCGACATGAGCGCGCGCGCGGAAAAGTTTTCGCGCAAGCTAAACGGACGCTTTGGTGTAACGGTCTACACCCATGATGAACGCCTGACCACCTTCGAAGCCAAGGGCGAGCGCATGGCGCGCGGCGGCCAGAAAGGCAGCTATCGCGACAACCCGGTGGATGCCATTGCCGCTGCACTCTTGCTGCAAGGCTGGCTGGACGAGCACCCCGAACTGTTGAATGTGTGACTTTTTCTGCCTTTATCGCTTCGAGATACCCGGTTTCCACGTTATCGCTTGAGCATCGCGCCACGGACCAGACTGTGTAAAAACGTCACGAGCGAAGGCAAGACAAGGCAAAAACAGGCGAAAAAGCGGAGTCTAGGTGTTCTAAATGAGCATTTTTCGCCTGTTTTTTAACGCAGTATTGCCAAGCGCAGTAGTTTTTACACAGTCTGGGAAGGACGCTGCCCGAGCCTCAAAGGAGCAAATATGAGCCTGCCCGATCCCGCCGAACTGATTCGTCAGATGGCCACTGACCTGAACGCTCACCTGAGCAAGCGCGGCATCAGCGACCCTCGTTTCATCGGCATCCGCACTGGCGGTGTCTGGGTTGCCCAGGCGCTGCTCAAGGCACTGAACAACCCCGCTCCGCTGGGCACCCTGGACGTTTCGTTCTATCGCGATGATTTCAGCCAGAACGGCCTGCATCCGCAAGTGCGCCCTTCTGAACTGCCGTTCGAGATCGAAGGCCAGCACCTGGTGCTGATCGATGACGTGCTGATGAGCGGCCGTACCGTCCGCGCTGCACTCAACGAACTGTTCGATTACGGCCGCCCGGCCAGTGTCACGCTGGTCTGCCTGCTGGACCTGGACGCCGGTGAACTGCCGGTACGTCCGAACGTGGTCGGCGCCACCCTGTCGCTGGCACCGAATGAACGCATCAAGCTGTCCGGCCCCGAGCCGCTGGCGCTCGAACTTCAAGACCTCTCCACCGCCCTTTAAGAGTCCATTGCGATGACGCCTCTCGACGCCAAGCGCCCGCTGCAGCTCAACCACCTGGGCCAGCTGCGCCATTTCCTGTCTCTGGACGGCTTGCCCCGCGAGCTGCTCACCGAAATTCTCGACACCGCCGACTCGTTCCTCGAAGTCGGCGCCCGGGCGGTCAAGAAAGTCCCGTTGTTGCGCGGCAAGACTGTGTGCAACGTGTTCTTCGAGAACTCCACGCGCACCCGAACCACCTTTGAACTGGCGGCCCAGCGCCTGTCAGCCGACGTGATCACGCTGAACGTCTCGACCTCGTCCACCAGCAAGGGTGAAACGCTGTTCGACACCTTGCGCAACCTCGAAGCGATGGCCGCCGACATGTTCGTCGTGCGCCACGCGGACTCGGGTGCGGCGCATTTCATTGCCGAGCACGTGTGCCCGGACGTCGCGATCATCAACGGCGGCGACGGCCGCCATGCTCACCCGACCCAGGGCATGCTCGACATGCTGACCATCCGCCGTCACAAGGGCGGTTTCGAGAACCTGTCGGTGGCCATCGTCGGTGACATCCTGCATTCACGGGTGGCACGCTCAAATATGCTGGCGCTGAAGGCGCTGGGCTGCCCGGATATCCGCGTGATCGGGCCGAAAACCCTGCTGCCGGTGGGCGTCGAACAATACGGGGTCAAGGTCTACACCGACCTCAACGAAGGTTTGAAGGACGTGGACGTGGTCATCATGCTGCGTCTGCAGCGTGAACGCATGACCGGTGGCCTGCTGCCCAGCGAAGGCGAGTTCTACCGCCTGTTCGGCCTGACCACTGCGCGTCTGGAAGCCGCGAAGCCGGATGCGATTGTCATGCACCCCGGCCCGATCAACCGCGGCGTGGAAATCGAATCGGCAGTGGCCGACGGCGCGCATTCGGTGATTCTCAATCAAGTGACTTACGGTATTGCGATCCGCATGGCGGTGCTGTCCATGGCCATGAGCGGACAAAACGCACAACGCCAATTCGAACAGGAGAACGCCCAGTGAAGCTCAGCATCCTCGGCGCTCGCGTCATCGACCCGGTCAGCGGGCTGGATCAAATCACTGACCTGCACCTCGAAGCAGGCAAACTCAGCGCCATCGGTTCGGCCCCGGCGGGTTTCGAGCCCACGCAGACCATCGACGCTACCGGGCTGGTCGCAGCACCGGGCCTGGTCGACCTCAACGTATCCCTGCGCGAGCCTGGCTACAGTCGCAAGGGCAGCATCGCCAGCGAAACCCGCGCGGCGGTGGCAGGCGGCGTGACCAGCCTGTGCTGCCCGCCACGTACCAAACCGGTGCTCGACACCTCGGCGGTGGCCGAGCTGATCCTCGACCGCGCCCGTGAGGCCGGATTCAGCAAGGTGTTCCCCATCGGAGCGCTGAGCAAGGGCCTGGACGGCGAACAGCTGGCAGAGCTGATCGCCCTGCGCGACGCAGGTTGCGTAGCCTTCGGCAACGGTCTGAGCAGCTTCAGCAACACCCGCACGCTGTGCCGGGCGCTGGAATATGCGGCGACCTTTGACCTGACGGTGATTTTCAACTCGCAGGATCGTGATCTGGCCGAAGGCGGTCTGGCGCACGATGGTCCGACGGCCAGCTTCCTGGGCCTGGCGGGCATTCCCGAGACGGCCGAAACCGTGGCGCTGGCTCGCGACCTGTTGCTGGTCGAACAGAGCGGTGTACGCGCGCACTTCAGCCAGCTGACCAGTGCCCGTGGCGCAGCGCTGATCGCCCAGGCGCAGGCACGCGGTCTGCCGGTGACGGCGGATGTGGCGCTGTATCAGTTGATTCTGACTGACGAGGCGCTGATCGATTTCTCCAGCCTCTATCACGTCCAGCCGCCGCTGCGCACCCGCGCTGACCGCGATGGCCTGCGTGAAGCGGTGAAGAGCGGTGTCATCCAGGCGATTTCCAGCCATCACCAGCCGCATGAACGCGATGCCAAGCTGGCACCGTTTGGCGCTACGGAGCCGGGCATCAGCAGCGTCGAACTGCTGCTGCCGCTGGCCATGACGCTGGTGGATGACGGCCTGCTGGACCTGCCGACCCTGATCGCCCGCCTGAGCAGCGGCCCGGCCGCCGCGCTGCGCCTGCCGGCCGGCAAGCTGAGCGCTGGAGCGCCTGCCGACATCGTCCTGTTCGACCCGGCCGCCTCGACGGTTGCCGGCGAGACCTGGCTGTCAAAAGGCGAAAACTGCCCCTTCATCGGCCACTGCCTGCCCGGCTCGGTACGCTACACACTGGTGGATGGACGGATCAGCTACAGCCGCTGAGCCCGCTCCGGGCTCTCGCTCCCGCACAGAGCGCTCATCGTTATACACAAGTCCGCTTTTGATTCTGGCCGAAGGCCGTGGGAGCGAACTTGTTCGCGAGGGGTTTCGACTACCGTGCGACGCTCCGCGTCGGCATGCCGTTCTGGACGCTCTGCGTCCGGTCTTGAGCATGCGGCGCGGCGCAGATTTGTGACGCGGAGCGTCACGACAGGCATTCCCACGCAGAGCGTGAGGAACGATAGGTGTCCGGGCCGCGCTCTGCGTCAGCCCTTCGTCCCAGCCTCACCCGCGTCGGGCGTTCTTCATCGAGATCTGGTCATTCAATGTCCAGAAGTCGTAAAGGATGCCAACCAGAAACAACCCGCCGGTAAACAGGTAGATGATCCCGGTGATCCACTTGCCCTGGTACATGCGGTGCACGCCGAACAGGCCGAGGAAGGTCAGCAGCACCCACGCCACGCTGTAGTCGGTGGAGCCAGGGGTAAAGCGCAGGTCGGCGTCACGGTCCATCGACGGGATCAGGAACAGGTCGATCAGCCAGCCGATGCCAAACAGACCGAACGTGAAGAACCAGAGGGTCCCGGTGACCGGCTTGCCGTAGTAGAAGCGATGCGCTCCCAGGAAGCCGAAAATCCACATCAGGTAGCCCATGACCTTGCTGTGTGTGTCTGAACGATAGGCGTTCATTTTTGCCCTCTTTGCGCTGATAGAAAAAAATACATAACAAAATTGTGACTTGGTTTCCCTATTCCGACGTATGGCACATGAGGCGGTTTAATGCCGCCAAGCCCTTGTCGCTAAAGGGATTAGCCCGAAAAAAGAAAGAGTCTGTCGCATAAAACGCAATGATGCCACTGTGATGCGCTCGACAAATGGGGTCAGTTTTTTTGAAAAAGCTGTTATAAAGTTGCGCGCTGACCACCATGAGCCCTGCCGAATGCGTCCTTTTTTCAAGACATGGCTAACTATTTGCCTATTTATGCCTCTGGCCGCCCACGCCACCAATCGTGAGCAACAACTTCCTGCGAGCTTCTCGGGCTACACCGCCAAAAGCCACTCTTCACCGGCACTCGCGACTCGCAATGCACCCCAGGAAGCCACCACCACCCGAACTCAGTACGGCGCCACCGCTGCCGTCCAGAAGCCGCTTTCACGCAAGAACGCCAAGAAAGTCGCGGCCTTGCAGGCTTCCGCCCCCGCCAAGCAAGGCAGCGCCGTTGTAAAACGCGCCTTGCAGGCTGTGGGCACGCCTTATCGCTGGGGCGGCACCACGCCCGGCAAAGGCCTGGACTGCAGCGGACTGGTCAAATACGCCTACACGGATGTCCGTGAGGTCGACCTGCCGCGCACCTCCAATGCCATGGCCCAGGGTCATGGTCAGACGGTGGATCGCAAGGACCTGAAACCCGGCGATCTGCTGTTCTTCAACATCAAGAGCCGCAACATCAACCATGTGGCCATTTACCTGGGCGACAACAAGTTCGTTCATGCGCCGCGCCGTGGCAAGGCCGTAACTGTCGATACGCTGAACAAACCGTATTGGAACAGCCACTACAAGATTGCCAAGCGTGTGCTGCCCAAGCAGGCAGGGCAGATGCGCGTGGTTCAACGCTGATCCTGGCCTGAATCTGCGCTCTGCAGGCTGCATCTGAAAAAGGGGTCTTGAACGCGTTCAAGACCCCTTTTTCGTTCCTGCAGCGTCCCTGCGATCAGAAGTTGTCCGGCACCTTGGCACGTTCGCGTGCGCTTTCGCGGGTGATCAGCCCCTTCTTGACCAGATCGGCCAGGCACATGTCCAGCGTCTGCATGCCCATCGAGCCGCCCGTCTGGATCGATGAATACATCTGCGCCACTTTGTCCTCGCGGATCAGGTTACGGATCGCCGGGGTGCCCATCATGATTTCGTGCGCCGCCACGCGTCCGCCGCCGACCTTCTTGAGCAACGCCTGCGAGACCACGGCGTGCAGCGATTCGGAGAGCATCGAGCGAATCATCGATTTTTCCTGAGCCGGAAACACGTCGACGATCCGGTCGATGGTCTTGGCGGCTGACGTGGTGTGCAGCGTGCCGAATACCAGGTGGCCGGTTTCAGCAGCGGTCAGCGCCAGGCGGATGGTCTCCAGGTCACGCATTTCACCGACCAGAATCACGTCCGGGTCTTCACGCAACGCCGAGCGCAGCGCCTCCGAGAAGCCCAGCGTGTCGCGGTGAACCTCACGCTGGTTGACCAGGCACTTCTTCGACTCGTGGACGAATTCGATCGGGTCCTCGATGGTCAGAATATGGTGATGCTTATTGTTATTGAGGTAGTCGATCATTGCCGCCAGGGTGGTCGACTTGCCTGAGCCGGTCGGCCCGGTAACCAGAATCAGGCCGCGCGCCACGTCGGTAATCTTGCGAAACACATTGCCCATGCCCAAGTCTTCCATGCTCAGGATTTTCGAGGGAATGGTCCGGAATACCGCGCCAGCACCGCGGTTCTGGTTGAAGGCGTTGACCCGAAACCGCGCCACGCCCGGCACTTCAAAGGAAAAGTCGGTTTCCAGCCGCTCTTCGAAATCCTGCCGTTGCTTGTCGTTCATGATGTCGTAGATCAGCGCCTTGACCTCCTTCGCGTCCAGCGGGGGCAGGTTGATACGCCGCACATCGCCGTCGACGCGGATCATCGGCGGCAGACCTGCAGAGAGGTGCAAGTCCGACGCGCCCTGTTTGGCACTGAAGGCCAACAGCTCGGTAATATCCATACAGCTCCTCAATCACATAGAATGCCGCAGACCTTAGCCTGACTGGCGCAAATCAATGTCCACGATAGCAGCTAACATTTCAACGCTCGAACAGCGAATTCGCGACGCAGCGCTTGCCGCCGAGCGCGATCCGGCGTCCGTCGGCCTGCTGGCGGTGAGTAAAACCAAGCCTGCCAGTGACCTGCGTGAAGCTTACAACGCAGGCTTGCGCGATTTTGGCGAAAATTATTTACAGGAAGCGCTGGGCAAACAGCTCGAACTGAGCGACCTGCCCTTGTGCTGGCACTTCATTGGCCCCATTCAATCGAACAAGACGCGAGCTATCGCCGAGAACTTCGACTGGGTACATTCCGTGGACCGCCTGAAAATCGCGCAACGCCTGTCCGAGCAACGCCCCGAAGCGCTTGAACCGCTGAACATCTGCATTCAGGTGAACGTCAGTGGCGAGGCCAGCAAGTCGGGCTGTACGCCTCAGGACCTGCCTGCGCTGGCCGCTGCCATCATCGCCCTGCCGCGACTCAGGTTGCGCGGCCTGATGGCCATCCCCGAGCCCACAGACGATCCTGCGGCGCAGGACGCATCCTTCGCCGCCGTACGCGCGCTGCAGGAGCAGTTGAACCTGGCGCTCGACACACTTTCCATGGGCATGAGCCACGACCTGGAAGCCGCCATTGCACAAGGCGCAACCTGGGTGCGCATCGGCACCGCTCTTTTTGGCGCCCGCGACTATGGCCAGCCATAAACTCTTCACAAGGACCCCTTCATGAGCAAGACCCGTATTGCCTTCGTCGGTGCCGGTAACATGGCCGCCAGCCTGATCGGCGGCCTGCGCGCCCAGGGCGTGGAGGCGGCACTGATCAGTGCCAGTGCGCCGGGTGCCGAAACCCGCGAACGCATTGCCAACGATCACGGCATCCAGGTATTCGCTGACAACGCTGAAGCCATTAAGGGCGTCGACGTGGTGGTACTGGCAGTCAAGCCGCAGATGATGAAAACCGTCTGTCAGGCCTTGAAGTCCAGTCTCGAACCTCACCAGCTGATTGTTTCGGTCGCGGCCGGCATCACCTGCGCCAGCCTGACGCAATGGCTGGGCGAGCAGCCGGTGGTGCGCTGCATGCCCAATACCCCCTCGCTGCTGCGTCAGGGTGCCAGCGGGCTGTACGCGACCGATAACGTCACGCCCGAGCAGCGTGAGCAGGCCGAGGCGTTGCTGGCCGCGGTCGGCATCGCGGTCTGGGTCGAGCAGGAAAAACACATGGACGCTGTCACGGCCGTTTCCGGCAGTGGCCCGGCGTATTTCTTTCTGATGATGGAAGCGATGACAGCGGCAGGCGTAAAACTGGGTCTGCCGGAGGACATCGCTAAAAAGCTGACCCTGCAGACAGCGCTGGGCTCGGCCCTGATCGCGACTGGCAGTGATGCAGGCGCGGGCGAACTGCGTCGTCGCGTCACTTCGCCGGGCGGGACCACCGAGGCGGCTATCAAGGCATTTCAGGCGGGCGGCTTCGAGGCACTCGTGGAAACGGCACTGACCGCCGCAGACCATCGTGCAGCCGAGCTGGCTGAACAACTGGGCAAATAATTTTCGGGTTTTCTGGAGCAGATCGATGATCGGATTGAACACCGCTGCAATTTACGTCCTGCAGACGCTTGGCAGTCTTTACCTGCTGATCGTACTGTTGCGCTTTGTCCTGCAACTGGTACGGGCCAACTTCTACAACCCGCTGTGCCAGTTCATCGTGCGCGCCACCCAGCCGCTGCTCAAGCCGCTGCGGCGCATCATCCCCAGCCTGTTCGGGCTGGACATGTCGTCGCTGGTGCTGGCGATCATCGTGCAGATGATCCTGATGGCCCTGACCCTGCTGCTGATGTTCGGCACCACGGGCGACCCGCTGCACCTGCTGCTGTGGTCGATCATCGGCGTGACCGCGCTGTTCCTGAAGATCTTCTTCTTTGCCCTGATCATCAGCGTGATTCTGTCGTGGGTCGCACCGGGCAGCCATAACCCCGGCGCGGAACTGGTCAACCAGATCTGCGAACCGGCACTGGCACCGTTCCGCAAGATCGTCCCGAACCTGGGCGGCCTGGACATCTCGCCGATCCTCGCATTCCTGGTGCTCAAACTGCTGGACATGCTGGTCATCAACAACCTCGCCGCTATGAGCAACATGCCGGATGTGCTGCGGTTGTTGATGTAAGCACTCTTGTTCCAACGTTCCAATGCTCGACGTTACACACAAGTCCGCTTTTGATTCTGGCCGTAGGCCGTAGGAGCGAACTTGTTCGCGAAGGGGTAGGTACATCCAAAGAGGATATATCGACCCAAGCAACGCCTTCGCGAACAAGTTCGCTCCTACAACAGCCTTAACTATCGTGCCGTTGATTTGCGTCTCACAATATCCCTTATTGCCGCTGCACCCCGCGGTCTTTAGACTTACGCCTCATTTATGCGAGAGCAGGGTCGATGCCCACGGTATTCCCTCACGATTCTGTCGGACTGGTCACGCCGCAAACGGCGCATTTCAGCGAGCCTCTGGCGCTGGCCTGCGGGCGTTCGTTGCCAGCCTATGACCTGATTTACGAAACCTACGGTCAACTCAACGCCGCACGCAGCAATGCCGTGCTGATCTGTCATGCGCTGTCCGGGCATCACCATGCCGCAGGCTTCCACAGCGCTGACGACCGCAAACCCGGTTGGTGGGACAGCTGTATCGGTCCCGGCAAGCCGATCGACACCACTAAGTTCTTCGTCGTCAGCCTCAACAATCTGGGCGGTTGCAACGGCTCGACCGGGCCGAGCAGCATTGACCCGGACACCGGCAAGCCGTTCGGCGCCAATTTCCCGGTGGTGACCGTGGAAGACTGGGTCAACAGCCAGGCCCGGCTGGCCGATCTGCTCGGCATCGACACCTGGGCTGCGGTGATTGGCGGCAGCCTGGGCGGCATGCAGGCGCTGCAATGGACCATCAGTTATCCGAACCGCGTACGCCATTGCCTGGCAATCGCCTCGGCGCCCAAGCTGTCGGCACAGAACATCGCGTTCAACGAGGTGGCCCGCCAGGCCATTCTCACCGACCCGGAATTTCACGGTGGCTCGTTCCAGGAACGCGGCGTGATTCCCAAGCGCGGCCTGATGCTGGCGCGAATGGTCGGGCACATCACCTACCTGTCGGATGACTCGATGGGCGAGAAATTCGGCCGTGGCCTGAAGAGCGAAAAACTCAACTACGACTTTCACAGCGTCGAGTTCCAGGTCGAAAGCTACCTGCGCTATCAGGGCGAAGAGTTTTCCGGGCGTTTCGACGCCAATACCTACCTGTTGATGACCAAGGCACTGGATTACTTCGACCCTGCGGCAAACTTCAACGACGACCTGGCCAAGACCTTCGCCAACGCCACCGCCAGGTTCTGCGTGATGTCGTTCACCACCGACTGGCGCTTCTCGCCGGCCCGCTCGCGGGAACTGGTGGACGCGCTGATGGCCGCGCGCAAGGACGTCTGCTACCTGGAAATCGACGCACCGCAGGGCCACGACGCCTTTCTGATCCCGATTCCGCGCTACTTGCAGGCTTTCGGTAATTACATGAACCGAATTTCGTTGTGAGGACGCCATGAGAGCCGATCTGGAAATCATTCAGGAATGGATTCCCGCAGGCAGCCGCGTGCTCGACCTGGGCTGCGGTGACGGCGAATTGCTGACCTGGCTGCGTGACCACAAGCAGGTCACCGGCTACGGGCTGGAAAACGACGCGGCCAACATTGCCGAGTGTGTTGCCAAGGGCATCAACGTTATCGAGCAGGACCTCGACAAGGGGCTGGGCAACTTTGCCAGCAACAGCTTCGATGTCGTGGTCATGACTCAGGCCCTGCAGGCGGTGCATTACCCGGACCGCATCCTCGACGAGATGCTGCGCGTCGGTCGCCAGTGCATCATCACCTTTCCGAATTTCGGTCACTGGCGCTGCCGCTGGTATCTGGCGAGCAAGGGCCGCATGCCGGTGTCCGAATTCCTGCCGTATACCTGGTACAACACGCCGAACATTCACTTCTGCACCTTCGGCGACTTCGAAGAGCTGTGCCGCGAGCGCGATGCGCAGGTGCTCGACAGGCTGGCGGTCGATCAGCAGCACCGTCACGGCTGGGCCAGCAAACTCTGGCCTAATCTGCTCGGCGAGATCGGTATCTATCGCGTCACCAGCCCCGGGCTGACGGACCACAGGATTGCCGTTTAATCGACCGTTTCCAAGCACCACGACAGGCCAACCATGAACCTCACACAACTCGTACTGGCCAGCCACAATGGCGGCAAACTCAAGGAACTCCAGGCCATGCTCGGCGACAGCGTAACGCTGCGCTCGGTCAGCGAGTTCAGTCTGGTGGAGCCGGAAGAAACCGGCCTGTCCTTTGTCGAAAACGCGATCCTCAAGGCGCGTAACGCCGCGCGTCTGTCCGGCCTGCCTGCGCTGGCCGATGACTCGGGGCTGGCGGTGGACTTTCTTGGCGGTGCGCCGGGTATCTATTCAGCACGCTACGCCGATGGCCAGGGCGATGCCGCCAACAACGCCAAGCTGCTGGAGGCGCTTAAAGACGTGCCGGACGAACAGCGTGGTGCCCAGTTCGTGTGCGTATTGGCACTGGTACGCCACGCCGACGACCCATTGCCGATCCTCTGTGAAGGGCTGTGGCACGGGCGCATCCTGCACGCCGCCAGCGGCGAACACGGCTTCGGCTATGACCCGCTGTTCTGGGTGCCGGAGCGCAACTGCTCGAGCGCCGAACTGGGCCCGACCGAAAAAAACCAGCTCAGCCACCGCGCCCGCGCCATGGTCCTGTTGCGGCAACGCCTGGGTCTGCAATGACCCACGATTCGCCTGCGCAGCCGCTGTTTCTCGGCGAGAGCGGCTTCTCGTCGGAGAGCCCGCGCCCTGCACTGCCGCACCTGCCGCCGTTGTCGCTGTACATCCATATTCCGTGGTGCGTGCGCAAATGCCCGTACTGCGACTTCAACTCGCACACCGCCAGCCCGGTGCTGCCGGAACAGGAATATGTCGACGCCCTGCTCGCCGACCTCGACCTTGACCTGCCGCACGTCTACGGCCGCGAGCTGCAATCGATCTTCTTTGGTGGCGGTACGCCGAGCCTGTTCAGCGCCGATGCGCTGGGGCGCCTGCTGCAAGGCGTCGAACAGCGCATCCGCTTTGCCAGCGACATCGAGATCACCCTGGAAGCCAACCCCGGCACCTTCGAACAGGCCAAGTTCAGCGCCTATCGCGGCCTGGGCATCAATCGGTTGTCGATCGGCATTCAGAGCTTTCAGGAATCCAAACTCAAGGCGCTGGGCCGCATTCACAACGGCGACGAAGCGATTCGCGCCGCCGACATGGCGCGCCGGGCCGGTTTCGACAACTTCAACCTGGACCTGATGCACGGCCTGCCGGATCAATCCCAGGACGAAGCACTGGCCGATCTGCGCCAGGCCATTGCCCTCGCGCCGACCCACCTGTCCTGGTATCAACTGACCCTGGAGCCCAACACGGTGTTCTGGAATCAGCCACCGGTGCTGCCCGAAGACGACATTCTCTGGGACATTCAGGAAACCGGACAGCAGTTGCTGGCCACTCATGGCTACGCGCAGTACGAAGTGTCGGCGTATGCACAGCCCGGGAAACCGGCGCGGCATAACCTCAACTATTGGGCGTTCGGTGATTTCATCGGCATCGGCGCAGGCGCACACGGCAAGCTGAGCCACCCGGACGGGCGCATCATACGCACTTGGAAAACCCGGCTGCCCAAGGATTACCTGAACCCGGACAAGCCGTTTCAGGCCGGTTCCAGGCTGTTGCCGCTCGATGAATTGCCGTTCGAATTCCTGATGAACGCACTGCGACTGACAAATGGTGTGGACGCTGCGTTATTTCGCGAAAGAACCGGTCTAAGCCTCGATTCGCTGGCCGAGGCGCGTCGACAGGCTGAACAAAAGGGCTTGCTGCATCAGGACCCGACACGCCTGATCGCCACGCCACAAGGCCAGCTGTTCCTCAATGACCTGCTGCAATACTTTCTGATCTAAGGACCCTGCATGGATTTCGTACTCGACTTGCTCGCCACCGTTTCGCGCTGGAGTCGCAGCAATCTCTCGGAAATCGCGCTCGCGCTGGTGGGCTGCCTGCTGGTGCTGTTCGGCTCGGACATCAAAGGCTGGCTGGAACAGCGAATCAGCGGCATTACCGGCGCCCTGCGCATCCCGCTCATCGCCCTGCTGTGCGCCGTGGGCAGCGGCGCGGCGCTGATCTACGCCACACCGTGGGTAGTGCGCGGCCTCAGCCAGTTCAACAACTACAGCCTGGCACCGGTGCTGCTGGTGGTGCTGGTGCTGATCGGGGTGATTGCGGACCGCAAGTAAGCGCTGCTTTTTCAAACGCAGCAAAAAGCCCGGCATCTCTGCCGGGCTTTTGCTTTTACCTTCTACCGATGCGGATCAAGGTACCAGCTTGTCCAGCAACGCCTTGTCACGCACCGCGCCCTTGTCGGCGCTGGTCGCCAGCAGGGCGTAGGCCTTGAGGGCGGTGGTCACTTTGCGCGGACGCGACTCGACAGGCTTCCAGCCTTTCTTGTCCTGTTCGGCGCGACGCTCGGCCATCTCGGCATCGTCGATCAGCAGGTTGATCGAGCGATTGGGGATGTCGATCAGCACCTTGTCACCGTCACGCACCAGACCAATCGCGCCACCTGCCGCCGCTTCCGGCGAGGCGTGGCCGATGGACAGGCCGGACGTACCGCCCGAGAAACGGCCGTCAGTCAGCAGCGCGCAATCCTTGCCCAGCCCCTTGGACTTCAGGTAGGACGTCGGGTAGAGCATTTCCTGCATGCCCGGACCGCCTTTCGGGCCTTCGTAGCGGATAATGACAATGTCGCCCGCTTTGACTTCATCGGCAAGAATCCCGCGCACCGCGCTGTCCTGGCTTTCGAAGATCTTCGCATTGCCTTCGAAGACGTGGATCGACTCGTCGACACCGGCGGTTTTCACCACGCAGCCGTCCAGGGCGATGTTGCCGTACAGCACGGCCAGGCCACCTTCCTGCGAATAGGCGTGCTGGACGCTACGGATGCAGCCGTTTTCACGGTCGTCATCCAGGCTGTCCCAACGGGTCGACTGGCTGAACGCGGTCTGCGTCGGGATGCCCGCCGGGCCTGCCTTGAAGAAGGTGTGCACGGCTTCGTCGTCAGTCTGGGTGATGTCCCATTTGGCGATGCCTTCGGCCAGGGTCTTGCTGTGTACGGTCGGCAGGTCGGTGTGCAGCAGGCCGCCACGCGCCAGCTCGCCGAGGATGCTGAAGATCCCGCCCGCGCGGTGCACGTCTTCCATGTGGTACTTCTGGATGTTCGGCGCGACCTTGCACAGCTGCGGCACCTTGCGCGACAGACGATCGATGTGACGCAGGTCGAAGTCGATCTCGGCTTCCTGAGCCGCCGCCAGCAAGTGCAGGATGGTGTTGGTCGAACCGCCCATGGCGATGTCCAGCGTCATGGCGTTCTCGAACGCCTTGAAGTTGGCGATGTTGCGCGGCAACACCGAATCATCGTTTTCCTTGTAGTACTGACGGCACAGGTCAACGATGGTGCGGCCGGCCTGCAGGAACAGTTGCTCGCGGTCGCTGTGGGTGGCGAGTGCGGAACCGTTGCCCGGCAGGGCCAGGCCCAGCGCTTCGGTCAGGCAGTTCATCGAGTTGGCGGTGAACATGCCGGAACACGACCCGCAGGTCGGACAGGCGCTGCGCTCATACTCGGCGACTTTTTCGTCACTGGCCGTCGAGTCGGCGGCGATGACCATCGCATCGACCAGATCCAGGCCGTGGCTGGCCAGTTTGGTCTTGCCCGCTTCCATCGGCCCGCCGGAGACGAAGATCACCGGAATGTTCAGGCGCAACGACGCCATCAGCATGCCGGGGGTGATCTTGTCGCAGTTGGAAATGCACACGATGGCGTCGGCGCAATGCGCGTTGACCATGTACTCGACCGAGTCGGCAATGATCTCGCGGCTCGGCAGCGAATAGAGCATGCCGTCGTGGCCCATGGCGATGCCGTCGTCGACCGCAATGGTGTTGAATTCCTTGGCCACGCCACCGGCGCGTTCGACTTCACGCGCGACCAGCTGGCCCATGTCCTTGAGGTGGACGTGGCCCGGTACGAACTGGGTGAAGGAGTTGGCAATGGCAATGATCGGTTTCTTGAAGTCTTCGTCCTTCATGCCCGTGGCGCGCCACAGGGCACGGGCGCCGGCCATGTTGCGGCCGTGGGTGGAGGTTTTCGAGCGGTAATCAGGCATTGGAGCACTCCGGCAAAAATAAGGCTGAATCAGGAAGGGAGTGAGCTTCTATTGACGTCGCGGACCAGCGGCAGTGACCGCAGGCAGCGAAGAAACCGAACACCACGGGATCACCGTGTACTCGGCCTGAGCTCATAAACCCGCCGGGGATGACTGGCGATGAATAGCGCCGATTCTACACCGCCGGGTGGTTTGGTGGGGTCCGAATATCGGTCTTGGCACGGCGTTGCAGATCCCGATGGACAAAAGGCTATCAGCCCATCTATCTTCCTCGGCAGGCCGCCTCATGTGGCCACGTCGCTCGGACGGTTCCGGGCGCTTACGTACGCGAGATACTCATGGCAGACCAAGGTTCGCCGCGCCGCTTTGCGCGCATCGATCGACTCCCCCCTTACGTGTTCAACATCACCGCCGAGCTGAAAATGGCTGCTCGTCGTCGCGGTGAGGACATTATCGACCTGAGCATGGGCAACCCCGACGGGGCCACACCGCCGCACATCGTCGACAAGCTGATCACCGTCGCCCAGCGCGAAGACACCCACGGCTACTCCACCTCGCGCGGCATTCCACGCCTGCGCCGGGCGATTTCCAACTGGTACAAGAAACGCTACGAGGTCGACATCGACCCTGAAAGCGAAGCAATCGTGACCATTGGTTCCAAGGAAGGCCTGGCCCACCTGATGCTCGCCACACTGGACCAGGGCGACACGGTGCTGGTGCCCAACCCCAGTTACCCGATCCACATCTACGGTGCCGTGATTGCCGGCGCCCAGGTGCGATCGGTGCCGCTGGTGCCTGGCGTGGACTTCTTCGACGAGCTGGAAAAAGCCATTCGCGGCTCGATTCCCAAGCCGAAGATGATGATTCTGGGCTTTCCGTCCAACCCGACTGCGCAATGTGTGGAGCTGGATTTCTTCGAGCGCGTGGTGGCCCTGGCCAAACAGTACGACGTGCTGGTGGTGCATGACCTGGCGTACGCCGACATCGTCTACGATGGCTGGAAAGCCCCGTCGATCATGCAGGTGCCGGGTGCCAAGGACATTGCCGTCGAGTTCTTCACCCTGTCCAAGAGCTACAACATGGCCGGCTGGCGGATTGGTTTCATGGTCGGCAACCCCGAACTGGTGAATGCACTGGCGCGGATCAAGAGTTACCACGACTACGGTACCTTCACGCCACTGCAGGTGGCGGCGATTGCCGCGCTGGAAGGCGATCAGCAATGCGTGCTCGACATTGCCGAGCAGTATCGCCAACGCCGCAACGTACTGGTCAAGGGCTTGCACGAACTGGGCTGGATGGTCGAGAACCCCAAGGCCTCGATGTACGTCTGGGCGAAGATTCCACAGGCCTATGCGCACCTGGGTTCGCTGGAGTTCGCCAAGAAGCTGCTGGCCGAAGCCAAGGTGTGTGTCTCGCCGGGCATCGGTTTCGGCGAGTACGGCGACGACCACGTGCGCTTCGCCCTGATCGAGAACCAGGACCGCATCCGCCAGGCTGTTCGCGGCATCCGCAGCATGTTCAGGGCCGACGACAAGCTCAAGTCCTGAGCCCCCACTGAGACACCGCGCCTGCTGACCGACTGCGCTCGGCAGGCGCGGACTCTGCGGCCGACTGCCTGCCCACACCTGACCGACAGTCGCTTCGGCAATTTTTGATTTCTGCAAATCGCTGCAGACCGGTATGATCGCGCGCCCCGATACACCCGGAAGCCTGACCTGAAATGAAACCCACCTTGATCGCCGCCGCAGAACTCGATCGCATCGACACCTGGGCCAAATACTCCAGCCACATGTGCGGGGGCTGCGTGTCCAGTTGCTGCACGTTGCCGGTAGAAGTGAAGATCAAGGACCTGATCCGCATCGGCATCGTCGATGAGTTCGAACGCGGCGACCCGGCGAAGAACATCGCCAAGCGTCTGCAGAAAGAAGGCATCGTCGAGCGCTACAACCAGAAGTCCGAGATCTTCACCTTGCAGCGCATGAGCAACAACGACTGCCTGTACCTGGACCGCAAAAGCCGCCTGTGCACCATCTATGACAAGCGCCCGGACACCTGCCGCAACCACCCGAAAGTCGGGCCGCGCCCCGGTTATTGCGCGTACAAGCCCAAAGAAGTCGTGCGTCAGGAAAGCGGCTCACTGCGAAACGCCACCAGCGCGCCAGTGCCGAAATTCTGATTCGTGAAAGACGGCGCAGCACGCCGAACATCATGGTTTTCAATCAAGCCCCGCACAGGGGCTTTTTTGTGCGCGATGGAAAAAGCCTATCGATGTTAAATTTTGTGAAAAATAAAAATACTTCACATTATTTACTCATTGATTCACTATCCGATTCACAGATCAGAACAATAACGTCCGAATGTCGGCTTCACAGGCATCGGCACTGACTTCGAGGATTACTGCATGACTGGCAAAAACGTTGGCGTTATCGGCCTGGGTGCGATGGGTCTGGGCATTGCTCGCTCGTTGCTGCGTAGCGGCTTCACTGTGCATGCCTGTGATGTGCGCACCAGCGTGACCGAAGCATTCTCCCAGGAAGGCGGGGTGGCCTGTGATTCTCCGGCCAGCATGGCCGCTGCCTGCGATGTGATCATCACAGTCGTGGTCAACGCCGAGCAGACCGAAACCGTACTGTTTGGCGAAAACGGCGCCATTGCCGCGCTGCGTCCGGGCTGCCTGGTCATAGGTTGCGCCACCGTCGCGCCCACCTTCGCCGTCGAACTGGGCGAGCGTCTGGCTGCACAGAACCTGCTGTACCTCGATGCGCCGATCTCCGGCGGTGCCGCCAAGGCGGCCGCTGGCCAGATGACCATGATGACCTCCGGCCCGGCCGAGTCCTATGCCAAGGCAGAAGCCATCCTCAACGGCATGGCCGGTAAGGTCTATCGCCTGGGCGACGTTCACGGTCTGGGTTCGAAAGTCAAAATCATCAATCAACTGCTCGCGGGCGTACACATCGCCGCCAGTGCCGAAGCCATGGCCCTGGGCCTGCGCGAAGGTGTCGATGCTGACGCGCTGTATGAAGTGATCACCAACAGTGCCGGTAACTCGTGGATGTTCGAGAACCGCGTGCCGCACATCCTCAATGCCGATTACACGCCGCTGTCGGCCGTGGACATCTTCGTCAAGGACCTCGGCCTGGTGCTGGATACCGCACGCAGCAGCAAATTCCCGCTGCCACTCTCGGCCACCGCGCACCAGATGTTCATGCAGGCATCCAGCGCCGGCTTCGGTCGCGAGGATGACTCGGCCGTGATCAAGATTTTCCCGGGCATCGAGTTGCCGAAAGCCAAGCCAGAAAAAGCCTGAGGAGCGCCTGATGAGCCTGAATAACGCTCGCCCGCTGCTGGGCTGCATTGCCGATGACTTCACCGGCGCCACCGACCTGGCCAACATGCTAGTGCGGGGCGGCATGCGCACCGTGCAGAGCATTGGCATCCCCAGCGCCGAGATGGCTGCAGGTCTGGACGCCGACGCGATTGTCATCGCGCTGAAATCGCGTACCACGCCCAGCGCCGAGGCGGTGGCTGAATCCCTGGCGGCTCTGGAATGGCTGCGCGAGCGCGGCTGCGAGCAGATCTTCTTCAAGTACTGCTCGACCTTCGATTCCACTGCCGCGGGCAACATCGGCCAGGTCAGCGAAGCACTGCTGGAGCAACTGGGCAGCGACTTCACCCTCGCCTGCCCGGCCTTCCCGGAAAACGGCCGCACGATTTTCCGTGGTCACCTGTTCGTGCAGGACCAGTTGCTCAGCGAATCGGGCATGCAGAACCACCCGCTGACGCCGATGACCGACGCCAATCTGGTGCGTGTGCTGCAAGCGCAGACCCGCCACAAGGTCGGCCTGTTGCGCTATGACAGCATTGCCCAGGGCGTCGAAGGCGTGCGCAACAGAATTGCCGAGCTGCGCGCCGAAGGTGTGAGCATGGCGATTGCCGATGCCTTGTCGGATGCGGATCTGTACACACTCGGCGAAGCCTGCGCCGACTTGCCGCTGCTGACCGGTGGCTCGGGGCTGGCGCTGGGCCTGCCGGGCAACTTCCGCAAGGCGGGCAAGCTGCGCGATATCGATGCGGCCAAACAGGTCGCCATCAGTGGCGGCGAAGTGGTACTGGCGGGTAGCGCATCGGTCGCCACCAATGGTCAGGTCGCGGCGTGGCTGGAAGCCGATCGCCCTGCGCTGCGCATCAATCCGCTGGAGCTGGCCGCTGGCAAGCCAGTGGTCGAGCAGGCGCTGGCCTTTGCCAGAGACGCCGGGCAGACCGTATTGATCTACGCCACCAGCACTCCGGACGAAGTCAAAGCCGTGCAGCAAGAACTGGGCGTCGAACGCTCCGGCGCTATGGTCGAAGCTGCACTTGGTGAAATCGCCAAAGGGCTGCTGGACGCAGGCGTGCGCCGTTTCGTGGTTGCCGGTGGCGAAACCTCCGGTGCCGTGGTTCAGGCACTGGGCGTGCAGTTGCTGCAAATCGGCGCGCAGATCGACCCAGGCGTTCCCGCCACAGTGAGCAGCGGCGCACAACCGCTGGCCCTGGCCCTCAAATCCGGCAACTTCGGTGCGCGCGACTTCTTCGCCAAGGCGCTCAAGCAACTGGCGGGGGCTGCCTGATGATCGATGAAAACGCACTGCGTCAGGAAATCTGCGACGTCGGCCGTTTGCTGTATGGCCGCGGCTATACGGTGGGCAGCGCCGGCAACATCAGCGCACGACTCGACGACGGCTGGCTGATTACCCCGACCGACGCCTGCCTGGGGCGCATGGACCCGGCCGATATCGCCAAGGTCAATCTGGCCGGTGAATGGGTGTCTGGCAGCAAGCCGTCCAAAACCCTGGCCTTGCACCGCGAGGTCTACGACCGCAATCCGCAGGTCGGTGGTGTGGTGCACACGCACTCGACGCATCTGGTCGCCCTGACCCTGGCCGGAGTGTGGCAGGAAGACGACATTCTGCCGCCGCTGACGCCGTATCAGGTCATGAAGGTCGGGCATATCCCGTTGATCCCTTACGAACGTCCAGGCTCGCCGAAAGTCGCCGAGCGCGTGGCGGAACTGGCCAACAGCGTGCGCGGCGTGATGCTGGAGCGCCTCGGCCCGGTGGTCTGGGAAAGCTCGGTGGCCAAGGCCTGCTATGCCCTTGAGGAACTGGAAGAGACTGCCCGTCTGTGGCTGATGAGCACCCCCAAACCTGCCCCGCTGGACCCGGCGGCACTTGAAGAGTTGCGTCAGGTGTTCGGCGCCAGGTGGTAACGAACACACGGTGATCGCGAGGCGCACTGCGCCTCCCGGTCGAAAACAATAACAACAGGAATCGAGAGCATGACTCATCCCTACCCCGCTGTTTCGTTGTCAGTCTTTACCGCCATTGACCGGAGTGCACGGGCATGACGCCGCTCATGTTGATGGTCGTGGCCGGTGCGGGCATCGCACTGCTGTTGTTTCTGGTGCTCAAGTACAAATTTCAGCCGTTTGTCGCCCTGATGCTGGTCAGCATCATCGTGGCGCTGGTCGCCGGTGTTAAACCGGCCGATCTGGTCGCCACCATTGAAGGCGGCATGGGCAAGACGCTCGGCCATATCGCGATCATCATCGCCTTGGGCGCAATGATCGGGCGCATTATCGAGCTGTCCGGCGGGGCCGAAGCACTGGCCAAGACCCTGATCAACCGCTTCGGCAACAAGCGCACGCCTCTGGCGCTGACCGTTGCCGGTTTCATGGTCGGCATTCCGGTGTTCTTCGAGGTCGGCGTGATCATTCTCATGCCGCTGGCCTATGGTGTGGCGCGTGCGGCACGCAAGCCGCTGCTGATTTTCGCGCTGCCGATGTGCGCTGCACTGCTCGCCGTGCACGCGTTTCTGCCGCCGCATCCTGGCGCTGTTGCCGCCGCCAGCCAGTTGGGCGCGGACCTGGGCCGGGTGCTGATGCTGGGCATCCCGATCGTTGCCGTGCTGTGCATGATCGGCTACTTCGTCGCGGGGCGCATGACCCGCAAGACTTACCCGATGACCGATGACATCCGCGCCGAAGTCTATGGCCCGCATGTCACCAACGAAGATCTGGAAGCCTGGGCGCGCAACGATTATTCCGCTGTGCGCGAAGCGAGCGAAACCCGAACAATGGGCGTCGAAGAGAGCGCCAGCAGCTTGGCAAGCAAGCTGCCGCCCGCGCCCGCACCGGGTTTCGGACTGATCATCGCGCTGATCCTGCTACCGATCGTGCTGATTCTGATGGGCACGCTGGCCACCACCATGCTGCCAGCCACGTCCACACTGCGCGCGGTGCTGACCGTACTGGGTGCGCCTCTGGTTGCGCTGCTGATCGATACCCTGCTGTGCGCCTGGCTGCTGGGCTCGCGTCGCGGCTGGAGCCGTACTCAGGTGTCCGACGTGATCGGCTCGGCCTTGCCGGGTGTCGCGATGGTGATCCTGATTGCCGGCGCCGGTGGCGTATTCGGCAAGGTGCTGGTCGACACCGGCATAGGTGCCGTGGTTTCCGAAGCGCTGCGCAACACCGGTCTGCCGGTACTCGCGCTGGGCTTCCTGCTGACCCTGCTGCTGCGTGCCGTTCAGGGCTCGACCACCGTTGCGCTGGTCACCACCGCAGGCATTCTCAGCCCGCTGATCGCCACACTGGACCTGAGCGCCAACCACCTGGCGCTGCTGTGTCTGGCCATGGGCGGTGGCGGCCTGGCCATGTCGCACATCAACGATGCCGGTTACTGGATGTTCACCAAGCTGGCGGGCCTCAACGTCGCCGACGGCTTGCGCACCTGGACCGTACTGGTCACGCTGCTCGGCACACTGGGCTTTGTGATCACCTTGCTGCTTTGGCCATTCGTCTGACCCTTTGAAGACTGGAGTTAACATGCCTCGTTTTGCCGCCAACCTCAGCATGCTGTACCCGCAGCATGATTTTCTTGAGCGCTTTGCCGCAGCCGCTGCCGACGGTTTCGGCGCGGTCGAGTACCTGTTTCCTTATGCTTACACGCCGCAGGAGCTCAAGCAGCGCCTGAGCGACAACGGTCTGGTGCAGGCGCTGTTCAACGCTCCACCGGGCGACTGGGACGCGTGCGAGCGAGGCATTGCCACCCTGCCGGGCCGTGAAGCGGAATTTCGCAGCGGTATCGAGCGGGCACTGGAATATGCGCAGGTGCTGGGCAATGACCGTGTGCATGTCATGGCCGGTCTATTGCCTAACGAAGGGTTGCGTGAGCGTCATCAGGCGGTCTATCTGGAGAACCTGGCGTTCGCGGCTGAGCAAGCCAAGAGCGCAGGCGTCACGATCCTGATCGAGCCGATCAACACCCGCGACATGCCGGGCTTCTTCCTCAACCGTCAGGATCAGGCGCAGGACATCTGCAAGCTGGTGGGCGCCGACAATCTGAAGGTGCAGTTCGACTGCTACCACTGCCAGATCGTCGAAGGCGACCTGACCAGCAAACTGCGTCGTGACTTTGCAGGCATCGGCCACATCCAGATCGCCGGGGTGCCGGATCGCAACGAGCCGGACCTGGGCGAACTGAACTACGAGCACCTGTTCAACGCCATCGACGAACTGGGCTACAGCGGCTGGATCGGTTGCGAATATCGCCCGAAAGGCGATACCAGCGAAGGTCTGGCGTGGTTGTGCGAGTTGCAGGCCAAGGGCTGAACCCTGCTTTATGGATGACGCGGAGCGTCATGAAAGGCATTCCCACGCGGAGCGTGAGGAACGATCACTCTGTAACTGTCGTGCCCAGGCACGGCAGGTTTGCGTAAGAACACTATCGTGCCCATGCTCCGCGTGTTCAGCGACCTGAGCATCAGTCCTCTACGTCGAACTGGTCCTTGATGTAGCGAATTTCAGTCCGGCCATGCGGCGCAGGCTGGCCGTCTTCGTCGAGGTTGACGAACACGATCTTCTCGACGGTCAAAATGCTTTTGCGGGTGATCTTGTTGCGTACCTGGCATTTGAGGGTGATCGAGGTGCGGCCGAACTCTGTAGCGGTGATGCCCAGTTCGATGATGTCGCCCTGACGCGAGGCACTGACGAAGTTGATTTCCGAGATGTACTTGGTCACCACCCGCTGATTACCCAGCTGAACAATCGCGTAGATCGCCGCCTCTTCATCGATCCAGCGCAGCAGGCTGCCACCGAATAACGTGCCGTTGGGGTTGAGGTCTTCGGGCTTTACCCATTTGCGGGTGTGGAAATTCATGGTCACTCCTGAGCGTCTGGCCGATGGATAGCTGCATGATGGCAGAGCCGGCGACCCGCGCCCATGCCTGCGTCATAGCGACTGTGCATCGACCCTATTACAGACAGATGGCAATTGGATGGCCTTTAAACCGACAGAAAGTCTTGGGAAGAATCGCGAGCACCGCTATACTGCCAAACGTTTCAAAACGGTCATCTACACTTGATACCGTTCCCGCCACCTGTCCGAGGGGCGCTGCAGCAGGTTTTCCCTGTCAGGCTCGGATGGGGCGTTGTTTGCCAGGACGATCCTCGACCGGCAAACCTTAAACGCACAACGGCGCCCATTCGCATTTTTATGGAATGGAGACTCTCAATGAGTGCTGTAATGACGCCCGCAGAATTCAATGACTACAAGGTTGCCGATATTTCCCTGGCCGCCTGGGGTCGCCGCGAAACCATCATCGCCGAATCCGAAATGCCTGCCCTGATGGGTCTGCGTCGCAAATACGCCGGTGATCAGCCGCTGAAAGGCGCGAAGATTCTCGGTTGCATCCACATGACCATTCAGACCGCCGTACTGATCGAAACCCTGGTTGCCCTGGGTGCCGAAGTTCGCTGGTCGTCGTGCAACATTTTCTCGACTCAGGACCAGGCTGCTGCGGCCATCGCTGCTGCCGGCATTCCTGTGTTCGCCTGGAAAGGCGAAACCGAAGAAGAATACGAGTGGTGCATCGAGCAGACCATCCTCAAGGATGGCCAGCCATGGGATGCCAACATGATCCTCGACGACGGCGGCGACCTGACCGAGATCATCCACAAGAAATACCCGGCAATGCTGGACAAGATCCACGGCGTCACCGAAGAAACCACCACGGGCGTGCACCGCCTGCTGGACATGCTGGCCAAGGGCGAGCTGAAAATCCCGGCCATCAACGTCAACGACTCGGTGACCAAGAGCAAGAACGACAACAAGTACGGCTGCCGTCACAGCCTGAACGACGCCATCAAGCGCGGCACCGACCACTTGCTGTCCGGCAAGCAGGCGCTGGTGATCGGCTACGGCGACGTGGGCAAGGGCTCGGCCCAGTCCCTGCGTCAGGAAGGCATGATCGTCAAAGTGACCGAAGTCGACCCGATCTGCGCCATGCAGGCCTGCATGGACGGTTTCGAGCTGGTCTCGCCGTTCATCGACGGTGAAAACGACGGCACCGAAGCGAGCATCGACAAGGCGCTGCTGGGCAAGATCGACCTGATCGTGACCACCACCGGTAACGTCAACGTTTGCGACTCCAACATGCTCAAGGCGCTGAAAAAGCGTGCTGTGGTGTGCAACATCGGTCACTTCGACAACGAAATCGACACCGCTTTCATGCGCAAGAACTGGGCATGGGAAGAAGTGAAGCCACAGGTTCACAAGATCCATCGTACCGGCCCGGGCTCGTTCGACGCACAGAACGACGACTACCTGATCCTGCTGGCCGAAGGCCGTCTGGTCAACCTGGGTAACGCCACTGGCCACCCAAGCCGCATCATGGATGGCTCGTTCGCCAACCAGGTTCTGGCGCAGATCTTCCTCTTCGAGCAGAAGTACGCCGACCTGGCACCGGCCAGGAAAGCCGAGCGTCTGACCGTTGAAGTACTGCCGAAGAAACTCGACGAAGAAGTGGCCCTGGAAATGGTCCGCGGCTTCGGTGGCGTTGTGACCAAGCTGACCAAGACCCAGGCCGATTACATCGGCGTGACCGTCGAAGGTCCGTTCAAGCCAGACGCTTATCGCTATTGATAGATAGCTGCAAGCGATAAGCTTCAAGCTGCAAGCAAGTGCATTTCTCTTGTTTGCAGCTTGAGCTTGACGCTCGTTTCTTTATCGTTATTACACAGCCGTGAGCGGTAAGCATGAGGCTGCGGAGCCAGGCATACAGCCCTCTTGCAGCTTGTAGCTTGCAGCTAAAAGCTGGAGGCCTCCTCCCCCATGTCTCAAGAACGCCGCTTCAGCTTCGAGTTCTTTCCTACCAAGACCGACGCTGGACATGAAAAGCTGCTGACCGTTGCTCGTCAGCTCGCTACGTACAACCCCGATTTTTTCTCCTGCACCTATGGTGCCGGTGGCTCGACCCGCGACCGCACGCTCAATACCGTGCTGCAGCTGGAAAACGAGATCAAAGTCCCTGCTGCGCCGCATTTGTCCTGCGTAGGCGACAGCAAGGATGACCTGCGCAACCTGTTGGCGCAGTACAAGGATGCGGGCATCAAACGCATCGTGGCACTGCGCGGCGACCTGCCATCCGGCATGGGCATGGCCAGCGGTGAACTGCGTCACGCCAATGACCTGGTGAGCTTCATTCGCCAGGAAAGCGGCAGCCACTTCCACATCGAAGTCGCCGCCTACCCGGAAATGCATCCGCAGGCGCGCAATTTCGAAGACGACCTCAAGCACTTCGTCAACAAGGCCAATGCCGGCGCCGACAGTGCGATCACTCAGTACTTCTTCAACGCCGACAGCTATTTCAACTTTGTCGAGCGTGTCGAGAAGATGGGCGTCAGCATTCCGATCGTGCCGGGCATCATGCCGATCACCAACTACAGCAAGCTGGCGCGTTTCTCGGATGCCTGCGGTGCGGAAATCCCGCGCTGGATTCGCAAACAGCTGGAAGCCTACGGCGATGACGTGCAAAGCATCCAGGCGTTTGGCGAAGAAGTCATCACGCAGATGTGCGAACGACTGCTGCAAGGTGGCGCTCCCGGCCTGCACTTCTACACCCTGAACCAGGCGGAACCGAGCCTGGCGGTGTGGAACAACCTGCAACTGCCACGCTGAAAACGGCTGCGGCACCGCGATCCGACCGGCAGTTTCCGGGGGATCGCGGCCTCATACACCGTTGGGCAGCAGGAAAGCGGCGTATTGCGCTCGCTCTGTTATACTCCAGCCTTCCCGCCAGGCTTACGCCCGGACGCCCGGTCTTGCAATCGTCATCCGTTCACGCCAACAGCGCAATTTTCATCAAGCGCAGACGTCACGGAATGCACTGAAGACCCGGCAGGACCGGACGGGATCGCGTTGTCTTTACACGCCATTCGCGCCAGGCAAGACATCCCTTGAGCTTAAGCTCCAACAGAACAGGATTACTCATGTCCTTTGCTTCCCTCGGTCTCTCCGAGGCTTTAGTCCGCGCCATCGAGGCAGCCGGCTATACCCAGCCTACCCCCGTGCAACAGCGGGCCATTCCCGCCGTGTTGCAAGGTCGCGACCTGATGGTTGCGGCACAGACCGGTACTGGTAAAACCGGCGGTTTCGCCCTCCCTATTCTGGAGCGGCTGTTTCCCAATGGTGTTCCGGACAAATCCCAGCGTCACGGCCCGCGTCAACCGCGCGTTCTGGTCCTGACCCCGACCCGCGAACTGGCCGCACAGGTGCACGAGAGCTTCAAGCTCTATGCCCGCGACCTGAAGTTCGTCAGCGCCTGCATCTTCGGCGGCGTCGGCATGAACCCGCAGGTTCAGGCCATGTCCCGTGGTGTGGACGTCCTGGTGGCCTGCCCCGGCCGCCTGCTCGACCTGGCCGGCCAAGGCAGTGTCGACCTCTCCCACGTCGAAATCCTGGTGCTCGATGAAGCAGACCGGATGCTCGACATGGGCTTCGTGCATGACGTCAAGAAGGTCCTCGCGCGGCTGCCGGCCAAGCGTCAGAACCTGCTGTTCTCGGCCACCTTCTCCAATGACATCACGTCGTTGGCTGGCAAGCTGCTGCACAACCCCGAGCGCATCGAAGTCACGCCGCCGAACACCACGGTCGAGCGTATCGAGCAACGGGTTTTCCGCCTGGCAGCCAACCACAAGCGTTCGCTGCTGGCGCACCTGATTACCGTCGGTGCCTGGGAACAGGTGCTGGTCTTCACCCGCACCAAGCACGGCGCCAACCGTCTGGCCGAATACCTGGACAAGCACGGCCTTGCGGCTGTCGCGATCCACGGCAACAAGAGCCAGAACGCCCGTACCAAGGCCCTGGCTGACTTCAAGGCAGGTGATGTACGCATCATGGTCGCGACCGATATCGCCGCACGCGGCCTGGATATCGATCAGTTGCCGCATGTCGTCAACTTCGAGCTGCCCAACGTCGACGAAGACTACGTGCACCGTATCGGTCGTACCGGCCGTGCCGGTCGCTCCGGTGAAGCCATTTCGCTGGTTGCGCCGGACGAAGAGAAGCTGCTCAAAAGCATCGAGCGCATGACCAAGCAGAAGATCGCCGACGGCGACCTGATGGGCTTCGACATCACCGCAGTCGAGGCTGAGAAGCCGGAAGTGCGTGAGCGTCCGGATGTTCGCAACTCGCGTGGCGCACGTCCTGCACGTGGCGATGGCGACAAGAACAACGGTGGTCGTCGCGACAAGGGCAAGGATAAAGGCAAGGAAAAACCTGCCGCTGCATCCGCCACTGGCGAACGCCCTGCAAGGCAGCCACGCGAAAAAAAACCTCGTGAGGGCACGCCTCGCAGCGAACAGCGTGCATCGCAACCCGCCACACCGCGTCCGGCAGCCGATCGTGCACCGGACGAGTTCCGTGACGACGAAGTAGACAACTTCGGCAACCGCGCTGACTACGTCAGTCCTTATCAGGGCAAAGGCCAGAACCGTGGTCGTCGCCCTGCCGCCGCGCCTGGCGCAGCCGCACCGGCCGCTGGCGGCGCAGCTCGCCCGGCCAATCCGGGTCGCCCTGCCGGTGGCGCTCGCAACGGCTCCGGCAGTGGCGCACCAAAGCGCAACGGCTCGGGCTCATCGGCACCACGCTCGCGCGATGGTCAGCCACGTGGCCGTCGCCCGGCACGTGAAGAGCAACCCTTGCCACGTGAAGGTCAGGAGCCGGTCGCACGCGCACCCCGCGACGGCCAGCCTCAGCCGAAGATCGTGCACAAGGAATCCAAGATCGACCGCTTCCCGTCTGCCGAGCAACTGGACCAGTTGCCGAGCCGTCCACGCGGTGAAAAACCGGCCCTGCTGACCCGCAACCGCGACAGCTGACAGCCACGCAACACTAAAAACGCCCCGACTTGCTCGGGGCGTTTTTGTTTGTTGTATCGATGATCGTCGTGCGAGATGATCGCTCCCGCACTCTGCGTATACGTAAATCTGTTTTTGATTCTGGCCGAAGGCCGTAGGAGCGAACTTGTTCGCGAAGGCTTCAGCTCAGACGATGCATTTTCGGTGAATATACAGGCCCTTTCGCGAACAAGTTCGCTCCCACGCCCTGCGGGCAGAAACCTGAAAGCGCCGTCCTCCGAGCTTTTCAGGGCTTGTATATGAAGATAAGCGCTCCGCGTAGTAGCGCAGCCTTGGACGCTCCGCGTTCGATCCTGGGCAGCACCCACAAAAACGCCGACCCAAGGGTCGGCGTTTTGTCGATCAAGCGTGCAATTACTTCTTCTGTACGCCTTCGAAGCTGATGTCCAGATCCAGCGTCTGCGACGTAGGGCCTGGGCCCTTGATGCCGAAGTCGTTCAGGTTCAGCGTCGAAGTACCGTTGAAGCCGGCACGGTAGCCACCCCATGGATCCTTGCCTTCGCCGTTGAAGGTTGCCTTGATGACGATTGGCTTGGTCACGCCGTGCAGGGTCAGGTCGCCAGTGACGTCAGCCGTTTTCTCGCCAGTCGATTTGACTGCGGTGGAAACGAATTTGGCTTCCGGGTATTTGGCAACGTCCAGGAAATCCTTGCTGGAGATGTGCTTGTCGCGCTCAGCGTGGTTGGTGAACAGGCTGGCGGTTTTCAGCTCGACATTGATCTTGCTGGCTTCAGGCTTGGCAGCATCGAAGCTGAACGTGCCGTCCCAGTCCTTGAAGGTACCGTGGATGAAGCTGTAGCCCAGGTGGCTGATCTTGAAGTCAACGAATGCGTGTTGACCTTCCTTGTCGATAACGTAGTCGGCAGCCATGGCCTGGCCAGCAGACAACAATGCGGTACCCAGAGCCAGAGCGGCGAGAGACTTCTTCAACATGCGTTTATTCCCGTTTTGGTTGAACAATCAATTACGACCCAGCATACGCTTGAGGGTCACATCGCGATCGATGAAGTGGTGTTTCAATGCAGCAAGACCATGGAGCCCCGCGAATATCACGATGACCCAGGCCAGATACAGGTGAATCCAGCCAGCCGTTTCTGCCTGATCAGGAAGGCCCGAAACCAGCGCGGGCACATCGAACAGGCCGAATATCGGAATCCCCACGCCGTCGGCGGTGGAGATGAGATACCCGGCGAACATCACGGCAAACAGTGCGACGTACAAAAACAGATGGCCGAATGCGGCACCGATGCGCGTCAACTTACTGTAGCTGGTCAACGGCGGTGGTGGCGGACTGAGCAGGCGCCAGACCACACGGATCAACATGACTGCAAACAACGTGATGCCGATGCTCTTGTGCAGATCAGGGCCCGCCTTGCGCCACGTATCGTAGTAATCCAGCCCGACCATCCACAGCCCCAGCGCAAACATTCCAAACACGACAGCAGCCACACCCCAGTGCAGCACCATGCTGACCAGACCGTAGCGAGAGGATGAATTACGTAGCTGCATTACCAGTACCTTGTCAGAAGTGTTACCAGACTAGCTTTTTATCTATCGAATGAAAGCGCAAAATTTCGCTCGGACGTATCGAACAATACGATAGGTCTGGTGGGCAGCTCGTACTTCGATTCTGTTGCTTTCCCCAACACCTGAACCCCTGTTCAGCGGTGTCAGGCTGTCCTCGCTGCAGCAGCATCCCGATAATTGGCCGCCAGTAACACTTTGCAATGACCATCGGCGTTTCGATGCCGATGAACGGCACGCCGAGGCCCGACAAGGTCAACCCACAGGGATAGAACGAATCGAGCGTGCATAAAAAAAGGGATGCGGTATGAACCGCATCCCTTTCAGTCAGCCATCGGCTGGTCAGTTGTTGGCGTCTGCAGGCGCTGCGTCAGCAGGGGTCTTGGCTGGAGCCGGTTTGCTCTGAGCCTTTTTCGCGGCCTCTTTTTTGGCCGCTTCCTTCTTCGCAGCCTCTTTTTTAGCCGCTTCTTTCCTGGCCGCTTCCTTGCTCTGCACTTTCTTCGCAGGCTCAGCCTTGGTCGCTGGCTTCTTCGCTGGCTCGGCTTTTACCGGCGGTTTGGCAGGCTGAACAACCGGCGCAACCACGGGTGCCGGAGCGGCAGCCGGTGCAGGCGCTGGAGCCGGCTCTACCGCTTTCTCAACCGGAGCAGGTGCCGGCGCCGGTTGCTCACCACCGCCGAATATGCGCGAGAAGAAGCCTGGCTTGTCAGCCTGCGGCTTGGCAGGTTCGGCCGGCTTGTCGGAGGAACCGCCGAACAGATTGCTGAAGAAATTGCCTTCGGATTTCTGCGCAGCCGGGGCCGGAGCTTTCGGCGGCGCAACCTTGACCGGTTCGAACGACTTGCCAGCGGCCAGATCCTGCACCTGACCGGCTGCACGCTGACCACTGCGCAGGGCGCCTTCCAGGGTGCCGGGGTACAAGGTGTCGGTGTGCTCGCCAGCAAAGGCTACGCGCAGAATCGGCCGCTCCCACAGACGCCAGTACTTGCTGATCTGACCGGGGCCGAACGCCAGGTAAGAACCGCCAGTGGAGGGATCGACGCTGTAGCGGCGGATTTCATAGCCGGTGTACGCACCGCGAGCTTCAGGGTAGAACGCATGCAGACGGATCAACACCTGATCGACCATCTGCTTGTCACCGAAGGCCTGCATGATGCGCGCGTTGTCGCCCGACAGGTTGATCACCACGTTGGCGCCACCTTTAAGCGCCGGCTCTACCCACAACATGCCCAGACCGGTGTTACTGAACACTTCACCGGACATGCGCGCCTTGCTGTCCCAGACTGGGGTCTTGAACTTGAGCATGATCTGGTCGCGCCAGCCGTAGTTGGTGCTCTTGATCGCGCCCATGTGCTGCGCGTCCAGTGCAGGCGTCATCTGGATCTTGCCCAGCGAACGCAACGGCACGGCCATGACTGCGTAGTCGGCTGTGTAGCTGGTCGCGCCAGCCTTGACGGTGACCTTGTCCTTTTCCTGAATGACTGCCGTCACCGGCGAGTTGGTCTTGACGGTCTTGAGTTGCTTGACGAACGCCTGGGTCAGCACCGCGCTGCCACCGGGCAGACGTGCAGCACGCAAGTCACGCTCGTCGACCGAGCGATACACCCGCGATTGCTGGGCGAGGTACAGCAGCGACAGGCGCGAAGGCTCGTCGTAGCGGGTACGGATCTGCTGATTGATCAACTGACGCGCCGTGACAGGCAGGTTCAGGCGGTCCAGCCAGTTGGCGACGTTGATCTGGTCCAGCGCAAACAGCGTGCTGTTGGACGCCGGGTTTTCCGGGTCGTCCACCGAACGCGCGAGGTTATCCAGCGTGTCGTTGTAGCGCTTGATGGCTTCGGCGGTCGCCGGCTGTTTGACGGCCAGGTCAGCCTGGGTGAAGTACACCCCGTCGATCAGGTAGCTGGGCGTGCGCACGAATTCAGGCGCAGGCACAGTAGGCAGCTTGAAGCTGTCCAGGTAGCGGTTCAGCACAGGCTGAGCCTTGGTGTTGCCGATCCACTCGCTGGTCGCCAGACCGGAGCGTCCGCCCAGGCTCGGCTTGGCTTCCAGCAGCGTCACCTGCCAGCCTTTGGCCTGCAGTTCATAGGCAGCAGTCAAACCTGCCAGACCACCACCGACGACAATGGCGGTTCGTTGTTTTTCATCGGCGAGCGTCGAAACGCTGACCAACCCTGCCACTATCAGCGCACAGGCGCGCAGCCAACCAGAAAGCATTCGGCGAACTCCAGAAAACATAGGGAAGATAGGGCAAGTCAGCCCGACACATCGACTCGCTGCGCAGGATACGCGAGCCATCAAATAGCCGCCAGCAATGTCCATCGGCCGTTAAAACTGCATCAAAGGTTGTTCCGCAGCCGGGCATTGCATAGGCTTGCGCGATTGTTCGTCCTCGCATCAGGCGAGTCGCTACCCGGAGATTGAAAATGGGCCTCAATGACCAGTGGATGCAACGTGACCTGAAGGTCCTGTGGCACCCCTGCACCCAGATGAAAGACCACGAAAATCTGCCGTTGATACCGATCAAGCGTGGTGAAGGCGTATGGCTTGAAGACTTCGAGGGCAAGCGTTATCTGGACGCTGTCAGCTCCTGGTGGGTCAACGTTTTCGGACACGCCAACCCGCGCATCAATCAGCGCATCAAGGATCAGGTTGACCAGCTGGAGCACGTGATCCTCGCCGGTTTCAGCCATCAGCCGGTGATCGAGCTGTCCGAACGGCTGGTCAAACTCACGCCTGACGGCCTGACCCGCTGCTTCTACGCCGATAACGGCTCGTCGTGCATCGAAGTCGCGCTGAAAATGAGCTTCCACTACTGGCTCAATCGCGGCCAGCCGGACAAGAAACGCTTCGTCACCCTGACCAACAGCTACCACGGCGAGACCATGGCGGCGATGTCAGTCGGTGACGTGCCGCTGTTCACCGAAACCTACAAGGCGCTGCTGCTCGACACCATCAAGGTGCCGAGCCCCGATTGCTACCACCGCCCGGACGGCATGAGCTGGGAAGAGCATTCGCGCAACATGTTCGCCGCCATGGAGCAGACCCTCGCCGAGCACCACGCCAGCGTTGCAGCGGTGATCGTCGAGCCGCTGATCCAGGGCGCGGGCGGCATGCGCATGTATCACCCGATCTACCTCAAGCTGCTGCGCGACGCCTGCGACCGCTATGGCGTACACCTGATCCACGACGAAATCGCTGTCGGTTTCGGCCGTACCGGGACCATGTTCGCCTGCGAACAGGCCGGCATTCGTCCGGACTTCCTGTGCCTGTCCAAGGCGCTGACCGGTGGCTACCTGCCGCTGGCCGCCTGCCTGACCACCGACGATGTGTACGACGCGTTCTACGACGACTACCCGACCCTGCGTGCGTTTCTGCACTCGCACAGTTACACCGGTAACCCGCTGGCCTGTGCGGCGGCGCTGGCGACCCTGGATATCTTCGAGCAGGACAACGTCATCGAGAACAACAAGGCCCTGGCGCAACGCATGGCGACGGCCACTGCGCATCTGGTCGATCACCCGCACGTCGCGGAAGTGCGTCAGACCGGCATGGCCATCGCCATCGAAATGGTTCAGGACAAGGCGACCAAGACCGCCTACCCGTGGCAGGAACGCCGCGGCATGAAGGTCTTCCAGCATGCGCTGGAACGTGGCGCACTGCTGCGCCCGCTGGGCAGTGTGGTGTATTTCCTGCCGCCGTACGTGATTACGCCGGAGCAGATCGACTTCCTCGCCGAGGTAGCCAGCGAAGGCATTGATATCGCGACGCGCAGCAGTGTCAGTGTTGCCGTGCGCGAGAACTTTCATCCGGACTTTCGCGATCCGGGTTAAGGGCTGAAATTGCGGCGTCATGACTGACGCCTTCGCGGACAAGTCCGCTCCTACAGGGGCCTGGCTGCACATGCGGGAGCGAGCCGGGTGACGACACCCTCACAGAATGAACACCGGAACCGAGACACACCATGAGACTGTCGCGCTTTTTTACTGAAACGCCGCTGAGTCTGGGCGAGCATGAACTGCCTGAGGCCCAGGCGCATTACATCAGCCGCGTGCTGCGCATGACCGAAGGTGACGCGCTGCAACTGTTCGACGGGTCGGGCCAGGAGTTTCGCGGCACGTTGCTGGAAGTCGGCAAGAAGCGCGTGCATGTGCAGCTCACCGAAAGCTTCGCGGGGCAGGTGGAGTCAGGCCTGCGCATTCATCTCGGTCAAGGCCTGTCGCGCGGCGAGCGGATGGACTGGGCCATTCAAAAAGCCACCGAGCTGGGCGTCAGCGAAATTACGCCAATTGTCAGCGAACGCTGCGAGGTGCGCCTCAAGGACGAACGTGCCGAGAAGCGCCAGGCGCACTGGCAGCAGATCGCAATTAGCGCCTGTGAGCAATGTGGCCGCTCCGTGGTGCCAGTGATTCATGCGCCGATGCCGCTGGCCGAGTGGATCAAGCACACCGAGGCCGACCTGAAACTGGTCCTGCACCCGGTGGCCGAACCCCTGACCAGCCACGACAAGCCCGCCAGCCTGGCTTTTCTGATTGGTCCGGAAGGCGGTCTGAACGATGCGGAAGTCGCTCAGGCGCAAGAAGCCGGCTTCCACGCCGCACGCCTCGGCCCGCGCGTGCTGCGCACTGAAACCGCTCCCGTGGTCGCGCTCAGCGTGGCGCAGCAGTTGTGGGGCGATTTTTGATCATTTGATGCGTCCTCAAAAGCGCTGCACGCTCAGAGTCAGACACCGGCTCGCTCCCACAAGGATTTGCATTTACACAGCCATTGAGGCCTGAACCTGGCCACTTTCACAGCACATAAAAACAGATCGCCACAAAGTGCATCAAACTGCCGGCAATGACGAACAGGTGCCAGATGCCGTGAAAGTGGCGGATCTGGTCGTAGGCGAAGAACAGGATGCCGACGGTGTACAGCACGCCGCCTCCGGCCAGCCAGATGAAACCCGATACACCGAGCGCAGCCAGCAGTGGCTTGACGGCCACCAGCACGATCCAGCCCATCACCGCGTAAATCACGATGGACATGATTCGCGCTTCGGAGCGCGGTTTTATCTCTTGCAGGATGCCGATCAGCGCCAGCCCCCAGACAATGCCGAACAGGGTCCAGCCCCACGCGCCGCGCAATGTCACGAGACAGAACGGGGTGTAGCTGCCGGCAATCATCAGGTAGATCGAAAAGTGGTCGACCTTCTGCATGATCGATTTCGAGCGTCCCTTGACGCTGTGGTAGACCGTCGAGACGCTGTACAGCGTCACCAGACACACACCATAGATGGCCATGCTGACCACTTTCCAGACATCGCCATGCAGGCTGGCCATGACCAATAGCCAGATCGCACCGACGGCCGCCAGTACGGCGCCAACCAGGTGCGACCAGGCGTTGAATTTTTCTCCGTAGTACATCCGCTTATTGCCCTCGCCTAGAGAAAATACTGATGACAGACGCTCCCGGTTATTGAAACAAAGAGCAACGTATCTGTCATTACAGGGCACAATCAGCGCACCTCAACCATAAGCGCCACGACATGCAGATCGATGACGAACTGACGCTCAAGAAACTGGAAATATTCCTGGCCTTCATGCGCACCGGCAATCTGGCGCGGGCGGCGGAGGAGTTGCAGACCAGTAACGTCAGCGTGCACCGCGCCATTCATTCGCTGGAAAGCGCGCTGCGTTGCCCGTTGTTCAAGCACGAGGGACGCAACCTGACGCCGCTGGAAAGCGCGTATGTGCTGGAAGAACGTGCACAGAAACTGGTCCAGGATGTGCTCGCCACGGTGGAACTGACCCGTCAGGCAGCAGGCTTCTCGGCGGCGCGGTTCAGGCTGGGGGCGTTGTACTCGCTGACCGTCAAGACGGTGCCGCAGCTGATCATGGGCCTGAAGATCCGCCGTAGCGAGCTGAATATCGACCTGATTCTGGGCTCGAACATGGACCTGCTCTACAAGCTCAAGAACATGGAAGTCGATGCGATGCTGGTGTCGCTGGATGAAAGCACCCATGACCCGGACTGCGAGCATCTGGCGCTGTTTTCCGACGACATCTTTCTCGCCGTCCCCACCGACTCACCGTTCGCCGAACACCCTGAAGTGGACCTGAGCGACCTGCGCGAAGCGACGTTCATCACCCTGACCCAAGGCTTCGCCACGCACCGCGATGGGATCCGGGTGTTCCAGCAGGCCGGTTTCGAGCCCAAGGTGGCGATGCAGGTCAATGACATCTTCACCCTGCTGAGCATGGTCAGCTCCGGCGTCGGCTATGCACTGCTGCCGGGAAGAATCGCCGCGGTCTATGAAAACCGCGTGCGCCTGATCCCGTTGCAGAGCCGCTACCGGATGCAGCAACACATCGGCATTGTTTTTCTCAAGTCCAAGCAGCGCGATCCCAACCTGCTCGCGCTGTTGGCCGAGTGCCGGATGTACACCCACCGGCTGCTGGAACAGACCACCTGACCTAGGCTCTGTACGAAAAGTCGGCGAGCGAAGGTCAGGCGAGGCAAAAACAGGCGAGGAACGGACTCTACGTGTTGTAAATGAGCATTCCGATTGGACTCGCATCCGAGCCTGTTTTTAACGAAGCATCACCGAGCGCAGCCACTTTTAGTACAGAGCCTAGCCGACGATGGCGCGCACGATGAAGTACAGCACCGATGGCCCGAGCAGACAGCCGAGACCGGTGTGGAACGTGGCGGTCAGCGCGCCGTAGGGCACCAGACGCCGGTCGGTTGCCGCCAGCCCTGCGGTAACGCCGCTGACAGTCCCCGCCAGACCACCGAAAACCATCGCCGAGCGCGGATTGTCCAGCCCCATCCAGCGCGCCGCCATCGGCGTGCCGACCATCACCAGAATCGCCTTGATCAGGCCGGTGGCAATCGACAGCGCCATTACATCGGAGGTGGCACCCAGCGCAGCACCGGTCACTGGGCCGACAATGTAGGTCACCGCCCCTGCACCGATGGTGGTCATGCTGATTGCATCGCGATAGCCGAACATCCAGGCAATGCTCGCGCCGACGATAAACGGCAGAATCGTGCCCAGTAGCAAGGCGATTACCCCGATCAGCCCGGCCTTGCGCGCTTCGGTGGCCTGCACTTCGAAGGCGGTGGCCACGATGGCAAAGTCACGCAGCATCGCCCCGCCCATCAGGCCGATGCCGGAGAACAGCGTGATATCGGCCAGCCCTTTCTGGCCGCCGGTCAAGGTGCCGCCGACCCAGGCCAGAATCAGCCCGATGACAATCGCAATGGCCGAACCATGCACCCGGCCGAACGTCAGGCGCCTGGAAAGCACTACCGAGACCCACATGATGATGCCGACGAAGGCGAAGGCGGTGATCAGGCCGTTGTGTTCAAGTCCCTTTTCGATGAGGTCCCACATATCAGCGACCTCCGGCCGGGGCGATTTCAGGCGTCAGCAGCGGCTCTTCCTTGGGCAATGGCTCGCCCCGGTTGGTACGGCTGATCAAAGCAATGGTGCAGGCACACAACACCACCGAACCGACGGCGGCCAAAACGGCAACAGGCCCGCCTTTGAGCGCGGTGACGACATTCTGTTGCGCAGCCATCGCCACCACCACCGGGATGTACAGCGCGCCCCAGAAACCCACGCCCATTTCGCAGTCCTTGCTCATGCCGCCGTGTTTTTCCATCCACAGGCGCGCGCAGATCAACAGGATCATGGCGATCCCGACCCCGCCCACATTGGATTTCACGCCCAGCAGAACGCCGAGCATGTCGCCGAGAATCACGCCCGCAAGCGTGCAGATGGCCAGTAGTGCAACACCGTAGATAATCATTGTTGTTATTCCTCTGTTTGCATTGCTGAAGTTGTTGTTTTTGTCCTTCGTAGCAGCTGCACGGCGGCTCTATGGGGTGCGGCGACCCTCCTCGCGCGACAGCGCGACCAGGCTGTCCAGGCGCGCAGCCTGAAAAGCCAGCGCGCTGCCCTGCTGGAATACTTTGCGTGCCAGCCCGGTCAGCACACTGCCGGGCGGCAATTCGATGTGCAGGCGCACGCCCCGCTCCCAGGCGGTTTCCACGGTGCTGCGCCAGTCGATGACCCGGCACATGTTGAAGGCCAGGTCGTCACGCAGCTTCTCGGCACTCAGCACCGGCCGCGCCGTGCTGCCGCTGAGGTAACGTAGCGTGGGTGCCTGCAGCGCGACCCTTGAAAAGGCCTCGGCCAGTTGTTGCGCGGGAGCGTCCAGCAAGGCGCAATGGGACGGCACGCTGACCGCAAGACGCTTGACCGCTGCCGCTCCGGCAGCCTTGGCCAACTGACCGACCTGATGCATCGCCTCGGCACTGCCGGAGATCACCATCTGGTTGTCGGCGTTGATATTGGCGAGAAATACCGGTGTATTCGCGCTGTGTACCTGCCCGATCAGCGCTTCTACCTGCGTCTGGTCCAGGCCGATGAGCGCGGTCATGCCGTAACCCTGCGGCCAGGCGCTTTGCATCAGCTCGCCACGCAACGCGACCAGGCGCACGGCGTCGTCAAAGGCCAGCGCCCCCGAAACCACCGCTGCCGGATAAGCACCGATGGACAGCCCGGCCAGGTAGTCCGGCACACAATCACGCGCCTGCAGCACCCGTGCGCATGCGACGCCAGCGATCAGCAGGCAAAGCTGAACGGCACGCGTGGCTTGCAGTGCCTCGGCGGTGTCCAGCGCCAGCACGTCTTCACCCAGCGCATCGGCGGCTTCCTGCAGGCAGTCGCGCACCACGGCATCGTCCGGTAACTGATGCAGCATGCCGGCTTGCTGCGCGCCCTGACCGGGAAATACCCACAGGCTGCTCATGCGCACACCTGACGCAGGTGCCACGGGTCTGCAACCAGCCGCGCGCCGGTGGCGGTCTTGAGCAGCACCCGCCCCGTTGGCCGCGCCCACTCACGCAGCGCCACGGCACCAGACTCAAGTTGCAGCTGGACGTCGACCCGACAGACCGAGGTTTCCAGCGCTTCGACCAGCTCGGCGGCACAGCGGCGATTCAAGCGTCCGGGGGTGCGCAGAATCAGGTCCAGATCGCTGTCCTGATGCAACGCCGCAATACCGCTGGCCAGCTCGAATCCGGCACTGCCGCCGACGCCCCAGTCCAGCTCCAGCGCCTCCATGACCGGACGGATCTGGCGCAACGCCTGCAACGCCGGCCATTGCTGATGAATCTCGGTCGGGGCGTCGATCAACTGCTCGGGCATGACCCTTCGGCAGACGTCGGCCAACGGCATACTCGCGGCATAGCGCTGCTCCCGACCGCGACCGCGCAAGCCCACCGCCACCTGCCCGGCGGGCATTGCCTGGCGCCGAACCACCACCGGTTGCCCGGCCAGCACGGCCTCGACCGCCCATTGGGGCGCATCGTCCGGCAACGCAGTCAGCGGCATGCCCCACAACAAATCATGGGGCAGCACTGCACCCGTGTTGCTGATCACCATTGCGCCCGCAGCAACTGGCGCACATTGACCGACGCCGCACGGTTGCTCGCGCCGAGGCGGCTGCTCAGATCGACGCCGCGGGCCTGTACGTCCTTGATCGCACTGCTCAGCACGTTGCGCACCTGAACCAGGTCATCCGCAGCGGGCTGTTCGATCTGCTTGACCGTCAGGGTTTCCCACAGCAGGCCGAGGCTGGCGTAGCTGTCAATGTCGTAAGCCATCGGCGGAATGCTGGCGGCGAGCTTTTCCAGATCCTCGACGCTGCGCAGGGTTACGCGGGCTGCCGAGGCCTTGCCCATCGCATGCACCATCACGCCGGGATCACGCAGCGCGATCAATCGATTGGCCTGATAGCCGTGGGCCAGAAATGCGCCGGACATCGCTTTGCCGACCAACAGGCCGATCACCGGATGCCCGGCCAGACGTGCTCGCGCATAACTGTCCACAGCCCCGGCCAGTGCCTGATGGATACCGAGCGCTTCCTCGCGACGCCCGTAGGCCTGGCTCGGGACGTCGACGATGGCAATCAGTGCGCGCTTTTCGGCGCGGTCGCGATCCTGCTCGATAGCCTCGTCCACCGCTTTGGCCAGGCCCCAGCCTTCCAGCAGGCCGACTTCGCCCTGACGCGCCCGGGGAAAGCGGTTGTCGGTATCGGCAATCACGGCCAGAAAGCGCACCGGCTGTTCGCCCAGTACGCCATCCGCCACCTTGAGTGAGGCAGGCAGGCCAGTGACTTCACGGGCACCTGCGCTCAAGGCGTTGAACCAGTTCAAACCCCGTTGTGAATGACTCATGACCGGGCTCCTTGATAGAGGGTGCGCACGCTTTGCGGATCGATTTGCGGTTCAGTGTCGAGGCTGGCCAAGCGTTGCAGGAACAGTGGGTACTGACTGCTGCGATGCGTGTCGGGCACGCCCTGCTTGAGCCAGCCGCTGACCTGCTGGCGCACATCGGCGACATCATCGGCAGCAAAACCATCCACCAGAGCGCTGGCAAAGCGTTGCTCGCCACCGGTCAGGCTCCAGATGAACGGACGGTCGCGGGAGTCGTATTCTTCGATGCCGGCTTCCTGCTCGATCACCTGCGGACCGTTCAGGCCCAGACGTGCTTCCTGAGTCACCAGCAGGTAACTGCACAGCCCTGCGGCGATGGACATCCCGCCAAAGCAGCCGACGCTGCCTGCCAACACACCGATCACCGGCTGGTACTGACGCAGGTCGACTATCGCGGCATGAATTTCGGCAATCGCGGCCAGGCCCAGATTGGCTTCCTGCAAACGCACGCCACCGGTTTCCAGCAGCACGATCGCGGCGGTAGGAATGCCGTTGCGGTTGTCTTCGGCGGCCAGTTCCAGCGCACCGGCCATCTTCGCACCGCCGACTTCGCCCATGCTGCCACCCTGAAAAGAACCTTCGATGGCGGCGATGACCACTGGCCGACCATCGACAGTGCCTTTAGCGACCACCACGCCATCATCCGCCTGAGGCACCACGCCCTGCATGGCCAGCCACGGCGACATGACCCGATCGAACGGACCGAGCAGTTCGCGGAAACTGCCGGCATCCAGCAAGGCACGGGCGCGCTGTCGGGCACCCAGTTCGATGAAACTGTGCTGATTCAGCAACCGTGCGTTATCAGTCATGACCGATCTCCTCGAAGCCTTGCTCCAGGCGCAGACGCACAACGCCGGGCGTCGCGCCGAAGTCATGAATATCGATGCTCAGCGCAGGCGGGGTCTGGCCGTCGAACATGCGTTCGAACAGATGCTGCCAGCGCAGCGCGGCACCGTTGACCGACGTCACCACCTGAATCGACAAGGTGCCCGGCTTACCGGGCTCCAGCAGCACTTCCAGATCACCGGAGCCCACCACACCCACCAGCGCACGGCCCTTGGGCGGCTGTCCGGCAGGAAATTCAAAAGACAGGGTTTCCATTTCAGGCACTCCTCGAAACAAGGCCGAGCGCAGGCTCAAGGCCATCGATGAACAGGCAGCCAGCCAGCAGATCCGCCGCGCCACCGGGCGAAGCATTGAGGGCCAGCAGGTGCTGATCCAGCGCGTTCAGTGCACGGCGGCCGGCCAGACTGGCGCTGCCTCCAGCGTCCAGCACGCGCTGCGCGCCTTGCTGCATGGCATTCAGCCCTTCGATGCCGGCGCGATGCAGCACGCAGGTGTCGTCCAGCGTAGTCATGATCGCCAACAGCGCGTCCAGCCGGGCGTTCTGCTCGCCGCTGCCTGCCGCACGGCTACGTTGCAGTTGCGGCAAGGCGAACAGCCTGACCGCCGGGAACCCTTGCTGCGCCTGCTCCCTGGCACCCATGACGCCGTAACGACGAACCACCTGATCACCGTGGCTGTTCTGCGTGAGCACCTGGCGGTCCTTGATCCGTGCCAGAGCGGCAGCGCGCGCGCAGACGGCTTCGGGCGCACACTCCTGAGCATCCAGCGCGGCAGCGGTCACCAGCAGGCCCAGCGCCCAGATCGCGCCGCGATGCGTATTCACCCCGCTGGTGGTGCGCAGCATCGTGGCTTCGCCTTCACGGCCCAGCCTGCCCAGTGCCTCACGCAATGGCTGACCCACGACACCGAACTGCGTGGCGGCGTCAGCCATCCACTTGAAGGTCGGCCACAACGACAGCGCCGAGGAATGCATCAGCCCCAGATGCAGATCGGTGTGCGCACCGCTGCCACGCCGGTCTACCAGAGCCGGTTTGGGTGACAGGTCGGCTTCGTCGATCAAGGCGTCGACCGCCAGATCGGCCAGTCGCTCGGCCAGCGAAGCAGGGTGCGGTGTCCATTGAAGTGCGCTCATTACCAGCTCCTGAATTTGGCAGGCGGGTTGTAGAGGCCACCGGACCACTGAACCAGGTCGGCAATGCTCTTGGCGGCCAGCAGTTCACGGCTGGCATCGGTGCGGCGGATCCCGAGGTCTTCGGGCAACGCGATCAGCCCTTCACGGCGCATGCGCGCGGTGTCCTTGGGGTTGTGGCGCAAACCGATCACGGTCACGCCGGCCACCGCCGCGATCATCGCCTGGCGTTCCTCAAGGCTGCGCGCCTTGTAAAGATAGGCGATGCCTTCTTCGGTCAGCAGGTGGGTCACGTCGTCGCCGTAGATCATGATCGGCGCCAGCGGCATGCCGCTTTTCTTCGCTACCTCGACGGCGTCCAGGGTTTCGACGAAGGTCGGTTTGCCACCCTCCTGGAACGTCTCGACCATCTGCACCACCAGTTTCTTGCCGCGCTCCAGGTAGGCAGCCGGGCCGTCATCGTGCTGCTGACGCATGTCGAGCCAGGCGGGCGTGGCATGACGCCGGCCGCGTGGGTCATGGCCCATGTTCGGCGCGCCACCAAAGCCGGCCAGACGACCACGGGTGACTGTCGAGGAATGCCCGTCGCCATCGACCTGCAAGGTTGCACCGATGAACAGGTCCACCGCGTACTGCCCGGCCAGTTGGCAGAGCTGGCGGTTGGAACGCAGCGAGCCGTCGCGTCCGGTGAAGAACACGTCCGGGCGGGCGGCGATGTAATTTTCCATGCCCAGCTCGGTGCCGAAACAATGCACGCTCTCGACCCAGCCGCTTTCGATGGCCGGGATCAGCGTCGGGTGCGGATTGAGTGTCCAGTTGCGGCAGATCTTGCCCTTCAGGCCCAGCGACTCGCCGTAGGTCGGCAGAATCAGCTCAATGGCGGCGGTATTGAAACCGATGCCGTGGTTCAACGACTGGACGTTGTGTTTCTCGTAGATGCCGCGAATCGCCATCATCGCCATCAACACATGCACCGGCTTGATATGGCGCGGGTCGCGGGTGAACAGCGGTTCGATATAGAACGGCTTGTCGGCGACCACCACAAAGTCGACCCACGAGGCCGGGATGTCCACGCGTGGCAGCTCGCTGACGTCATCGACCAGTTGATTGACCTGGACAATGACGATGCCGTCGCTGAATGCCGCCGGTTCGATGAGTGCGGGGGTGTCTTCGGTGCTGGGTCCGGTGTAGATGTTCCCGGCGCGGTCGGCCATGAAGCCTGCCGCCAGCACCACGTTGGGGATCAGGTCCACCACCAGCCGTGAATAGAGTTCGATGTAGGTGTGGATCGCACCGATTTCCAGCAGGCCGTCTTCCAGCAACTGACTGATGCGCAAGCTTTGCGTACCGGCGAACGAGAAGTCCAGCTTGCGCGCAATGCCCTGCTCGAACAGGTCCAGGTGCTCGGCGCGGCCGACGCTCGGCATGATCATGTGCAGGTCATGCACCTTGCCCGGATCGACTTTGGCCAGCGCGCGGGAGAGGAAGTCCGCCTGCTTCTGGTTGTTGCCTTCAAGCACCACACGATCACCGGAAACCAGCAAGGCCTCCAGCGCCGCGACGATGTTGTCGGTCGGCAACACCACACCGTCGGCCAACGCCCGCACTTGCTCCAGACGCCGCTGCTTCTCGCTGCGACGACGTGTCCAGCGTGCGTCGGGGAAAGTTGTTGTTGTCATGATCGCTCCACGATTTTGCTGTCGTCGGCCACCTTAAGAGCGATGGCGGTCGGGCATCAATCAAGCAACGCGTCGAATCATTACGGCTGGAGTAACGATAGAGGAACGGGCGTTTCGCCAAGCGCGTCATTGCGCGTGCAACAGGCTCGAAACGCCCGGCTGGTAATTGCGTAGGACCGGTCTTTAAAGGGCCAGGGGAGCTATCGGAATCCGTGTTTGCGCCTAGCCTTGAGGTTTTCCGTAACCCAGAGGCAGTAGCGCCATGTCATTTATAGTCAGGGAAGGCGATCTCACCACCACCGGCGGCTTCGTGCTGGCCGCATCGGCAAGCGAAGTCATCGAGCGGCGTCGTGTAGCGCGCATGGGAGACCCGGTGTGGTGCCCGGCCTGCAAGGAGATTGGCTTCATCGCCCAGGGCAACCCCACCTACATCGACGAACTCGTGGCGGTCGCCACGCAGGGTCATGAGGTGCAGTGTGGCTGCGCAACCGGCAGCAATACGCTGACCACCTCGCAGGAGCATGTCCGGGCAGACATGGACGCGACCATCACCATCCCCGAAGAACTGGCCAACACTGCCCGCCACAATGCCGAACACCTGGCCCGTTCGATGAAGGACGGCAGCTTCACGCCTGATGTATTGAGGCCGCTGACGTAGCGAGAGTTGCGCGGTAGAACGCCCGTCAAAGGGCTTAGGAGCGAACCGGGAGTTTGCGGTGCCCTGTAGGAGCGGACTTGTCCGCGAAGAGGGCGTCATAGTCGATGGATTTTATGCGTCAGGAATATAGCCTTCGCGAACAAGGCGGATCGCCGCCCCGGTCGCTCCTGCGGGTGTTTGCGGTGCCCTGTAGGAGCGGACTTGTCCGCGAAGAGGGCGTCACAGTCGATGGATTTTCTGCGTCAGGAATATAGCCTTCGCGAACAAGTTCGCTCCTACGGCCTTCGGCCAGAATCAAGAGCGGACTTCTGCATGACGAGCCTTCGCGAACAAGGCGGATCGCTGACCCGATCGCTCCTACGGGAGTTTGCGGTGTCCTGTAGGAGCGGACTTGTCCGCGAAGAGGGCGTCATAGTCGATGGATTTTCTGCGTCAGGAATATAGCCTTCGCGAACAAGGCGGATCGCCGCCCCGGTCGCTCCTACGGCCTTCGGCCAGAATCCAGAGCGGACTTCTGCATGACGAGCCTTCGCGAACAAGGCGGATCGCCGCCCCGGTCGCTCCTGCGGCCTTCGGCCAGAATCAAGAGCGGACTTGCGTATGACGATTGCTCTCGCGGTGGCCCATCACGGATGGGCGTTGGTCTCGAGCAGGTGATGCAGTTCCATGAACTGCTGGGTCAGTTTGTGCCGTGGGTCGAGGTGGATCAGCGGCAGGTTGGCCTGATGCGACTCGCGCATTTTTACCGAGGCGTTGAGGTAGACCGGCAGCACCGGCAAGCCTTCGGCAATCAGTTCGTCGAGCATCTGCTGCGGCAGGCTGGCCCTGGGCTGGAACTGGTTGACGATGATGCCTTCCACCTGAAGACCTTCGTTGTGGTCCTCTTTCAGTTCCTCGATCTCGCGCATCAGCCCGTACAGCGCCTGTCGCGAGAAACTGTCGCAGTCGAAAGGGATCAGTACCCGATCGGACGCGATCAACGCCGAAACTGCATAAAAATTCAGCGCGGGAGGCGTATCCAGATAAATACGCTCGTAATCTTCGCTCAACTCGTCGAGCAGTTTGCGCAGCTTGTTGATCTTGTGCTTGGCCTCAAGCTTGGGCTGCAGGTCAGCAAGCTCTGCAGTCGCCGTGACCACATGCAGGTTGTCGAACGGTGTTTCGTAGATATCGACATGGTTCTTCTTGGCGACCGGTGAGCCGGACAGCGTGTTCTTGAAGAACTCGGCGATCCCCATCGGGATGTCCTGGCCGGTGAGGCCGGTGAGGTACTGAGTCGAATTGGCCTGGGCATCGAGATCGATCAATAACGTCCGATAGCCTTCGTGAGCGCTGACTGCAGCCAGATTGCAGGCGATGCTCGATTTGCCGACACCGCCCTTCTGATTGAATACCACGCGACGCATGCTTTGGATTCCTTGAAAGATGAAGAAACAGCAGCAGTGGCCGATAACGACCGTAAGAGGAGGTCGAGTCTAGACAGCGCATATGACAACGGTGAGCTTAACGCAAAAACAGTTGTCAGCCGGTTGTCATACAGAAAAACGACTTCAACCTTAAAATACACGCCTGTAAACGGTTTTTATGTAACAAATTTGCTAGTAATGAGCCCCATCGGGATAATGCGCGCACTCGGTCAATTACCGCACCCAGGCTGATATCGACCTGATATCGATGTAGCGAGAAACAAGCCCGCAGGGGCGGGAAGAGAAGCCTTGATCACCTTCAACATTGCACGATGGCAAGCCTGGGCGCCGGGCCTGGCGAGCGCGGAAGACTGGCAGCGGTGGAGCCTCGATCCGACGTTGCTGGAAACCAGTGACGCAGCGCCAGACGTGTCTTTTCTTCCTGCGATGCAACGCCGCCGCCTGGGCCGTATGGCAAGAATGGCGTTTGCTGTCGGCTGGCCGTTGACTGAAGGGCTGGGGCGCGTCCCGCTGGTGTTTGTCTCGCGCCACGGAGAAACCCCGAGGACCTTTGAAATCCTGCGTGATCTGGCCGCCAGCGAGCCGCTTTCACCGACCCAGTTCAGCCTTTCAGTGCATAACGCCGTCATTGGTCTGTGGTCGATCATGCGCGGTGAAACAAGTGAGATGACAGCCCTGGCCGCCACAGGCGACGGGCTGGAGTATGGAGCATTCGAGGCCGCAGCATTGCTGGCCGAGGGAGCAGAAGCAGTATTGCTTGTGGTGACTGAAGAACAGCCGCCGCAAGCCTATGCCCAATGGATTGATGACGTGCCCTTTCCCTACGCGGTCGGCTTGCTGCTGACGCCGGGGAATGAGTGGCAGCTGTCTCTGAACACCGATACGCAAGGCACAACGCGCACTCAGTGGCCTCACGCCCTGAACCTGCTGCGGGCCTTGCACACTGATCAATCCGTCTGCCTGCACCCTTGGAATAACCGGTTATGGAACTGGCAACGCAGTCACTGAAAAAAGGTCGGGACGCCTATTACTGGCGTCTGTTGGCAACAGGCATCAGCTTTGCCCTGTTCGGGTTGAGCGGTTTGTGTCTGCGGTTGTTCGTTTTTCCAGTATTGGGTTGCCTGCCTGGCAATGTGGCCAGCCATCAACGCCGCGCGCGGCGGACCATCAGCCGCCTGTTCTGGCTGTTCATCCGCATCATGGCGCGCATGCGGGTGCTGACCTATGACGTGCAAGGCGCCGAAAAGCTTGGCCGCCCCGGACAGATGATCATCGCCAACCACCCGTCACTGATCGATGTGGTGTTCCTGATCGGGCTGGTGCGGGACGCCAACTGCGTCGTCAAACGCAGCCTGTGGGAGAACCCGTTCACCCGCGGCCCTGTGCGCGCCACCGGTTACATCAGCAACGATGGCAGCATGGACATGCTCGACGCCGCCGTAGAGCGCCTGCAAAGCGGCCAGACACTGATCATCTTCCCGGAAGGCACGCGCACCCAGCCAGGTCAGCCGCCGGTCTTTCACCGCGGCGCGGCCGCCATTGCGCTGCGTGGCGCGAGCGTCATCACCCCGGTGACGATCAAGGTCCAGCCGACCACCCTGACCAAGGCCGAGCCCTGGTATCGCATTCCGCAACGCCGCGTGCACTTCACTTTGCGCGTCGGTGCCGATATAGACCCAACCGCCTTCAGTGCGCTAGGCCCACCGCCCCTGGCGTCCCGCAAGCTCAACGATTACCTGCATGACTATTTCACCAAGGAGCTCGCCTCAGATGAGCGATCTGCACCAGGACATTAAATTGTTGATCATCGATGCCCTGGGCCTCGAAGACATCACCCCGGAAGATATCGGCAACGATATGACGCTGTTTGGCGAAGGACTGGGACTGGACTCGGTGGATGCACTCGAATTGGGCCTGGCCATCCAGAAGCGTTATGGCATCAGGATCGATGCCGATGCAAAGGACACCCGTAACCATTTCGCCAGCGTCGACAGCCTTGCGGCCTTCGTCAGCGCCAGACAACCGGCCTGAGAATTGAACATGCAAACCCGTGAAGACATCTTCGAAATCCTGCGCGCCGCAATGGTGGAACTGTTCGAACTGGAGCCTGAGAGAGTCACGCTTGAAGCCAACCTGTATCAGGACCTGGAGATCGACAGTATCGATGCCGTGGACCTGATCGATCACATCAAACGCAAGACCGGCAAGAAGATTGCGGCTGAAGAGTTCAAGTCGGTGAGAACCGTGAAGGACGTGGTAGAAGCCGTGTACAAACTGGTCAATACCGCCGAATGAAGCGGCTGATTGGCCTGATTCTGGTGCTGGCCGGCGTGCTGTATCCATTCGCCGTCTATTGGGGGACCGAGCATTTCGCCCCCTGGCAGTTCGCGCTGCTGCTCGGCAGCCTGTGGCTGGCGCGCGCCCTGACCGGAGAGCGCAGGCAAGGCAGCCTGGCGATGGCGATTGTCGCGCTGATCTTTTGCGTGGTGCTCGGCGCCCTCGACAGTCACATGATGCTGCGCTGGTATCCGGTACTGGTCAGCACCTTCATGCTCGGTCTGTTCGGTTCAAGCCTTGTCTACGGCCCGCCGATCGTGGAAAAGATGGCGCGCCTGAACCGCCCCGATCTGCCTGAGGCCGGTATTCGCTACACCCGTAAAGTCACGCAGATTTGGTGCCTGTTCTTTCTCGTCAACGGCCTCACGTCAGCCATCCTGACGCTGTGGGCACCGTTGTCATGGTGGACGCTGTACACCGGCCTGATTTCCTACGGCCTGATGGGCGTGTTGTTCGCTGTCGAATGGATCGTCCGCCCACCCTCTGCGGGCGGCAAATGAAATGGATCGCATGAACTGGTTGAACCTGGAACACCTGCTGCTCGATGCGCTGCCCGACCGGCTGCTGACGCTGGCCCCGACCCTGGACCACGCGCAGTTTCGTGATCAGGCGCTCAGCGTGGCCGCTGGGCTGCAAGCGCGTGGCATCACCCACCTTGCAGTGCACCTCGAAGATGCCGCCGACCTGGCCATTGCGTTGTTCGCGGCCTGGCGCGCGGACGTGCATGTGTTGCTGCCCGCCGACTTGCAGGGCCAGACCCGCGAGCGCTGGGCGAATCAGGTCGACCTTTGGCTGACCGACCTGCCAGGTGACACCCAGCTGAGCGATCTGCGTGCCGCGCCCCTCCCGGCGGCAGCGCTGGACCTCGACCAATGCCGGCTGAGCCTGTGCACCTCAGGCTCCAGCGGCGAGCCCAAACTGATCGAGAAGCGCCTGCGGCAACTGGCCAACGAAGTCTGCGGGCTGGAACAGCTGTGGGGCGCGGAGCTCGGCTCGGCATGCATGATCGGCAGCGTGGCGACGCAACATATTTACGGGCTGCTGTTTCGTTTGCTGTGGCCGCTGTGCGCGGCACGCCCGTTCGTGCGCCGTCAGTTGCCGTTCGCCGAAGACCTGCAACGCGCCAGCCGTGAATACCCGTCATTCGCCTGGGTCGCCAGCCCCGCGCTGCTCAAACGCATGGGCGACAATCTCGACTGGCACAGTCTTGCGGCCGTGCGCCGGGTGTTCTCTTCCGGTGGTGCATTGCCGGCCGACGCCGCACAGAGCCTGCAGCAACGCCTCGGCCAGTGGCCGACGGAAATTCTCGGCAGCTCGGAAACCGGCGGCATCGCCTGGCGTCAGGGCGGGCAGCGCTGGCAGGCCTTCGACGGCGTAGAGCTGAGTCAGGATGCGCAAGGTGCGCTGCGCATCAGCTCGCCCTATCTGCCGCCCGGCCATGTCGAGCAGACCGCCGATGCGGCGCTGATCGGCGCAGACGGGCGCTTTGAACTGCTGGGCAGGCTGGACCGCATCGTCAAACTCGAAGAGAAGCGCGTGTCCTTGCCGCTGATCGAGCAGGCCCTCGCGGCTCACCCGTGGGTGAGTGAAGCACGCCTTGGCTTGGTGCAGGCAAACCGTGCCTCGCTGGGCGCGCTGCTGGTGCTGAGCGCCGCGGGCTTGCTGGCCCTGCGCAATCAAGGCCGCCGGGCGCTCACCGAAGCCTTGCGACAGCACCTGCAGCCGCATTGCGAAACCATCGCCCTGCCGCGTCGCTGGCGGCTGCTGCGGCAGATGCCGCTCAACGCCCAGGGCAAGCTGCCTCAAGCAGACGTCGAGGCGCTGCTGCTGGCGCCGCGCTCGAAACAACCGGAAGTGCTTGAGCAACAGAACGTCGAAGGCGAGCTGCACCTGCACTTGAGTGTCCCGCCCGATCTGGCGTTTTTCAGCGGCCACTTTCCCAAGGCGCCGATTTTGCCGGGCGTGGTGCAGGTCGACTGGGCGATCAGTCTGGGCCGGCGCCTGCTCGACCTGCCATGCGGATTCGCCGGCATGGAGGTGCTCAAATTCCAGCAGCTGGTGCGCCCCGGCGACCGTCTCACGCTGACGCTGCGCTTCGATGCGGCACGCTCCAAGCTGCACTTCGCCTTTCGCAACGCCGACAACGCGCCCTGCTCCAGTGGCCGGATCCTCCTGGAGGACGACCATGCATAAGCCTTGCGTGATCATTCCGGTGTTTGACCACGAGCTGGCCGTGCCCAACGTGGTCAAGGCCGTGCGCAACGCCGGGTTGCCGTGCATCCTGGTCGACGATGCCAGCAGCCCGGCCTGCGAAGCCGTGTTACAGCAGTTGGCACAGGGCGAGGCTATCTACCTGCTGCGCCTGCCGGTCAATCAGGGCAAGGGCGGCGCGGTGATGGCGGGGTTCCGCGAGGCGCTCAGGCTGGGCTTCAGCCATGCGTTGCAGGTCGATGCCGATGGCCAGCATGATCTGAGTGATATTCCGCTGTTTCTGGAGCAGTCACGCCAGCACCCGGATGCGCTGATCTGCGGCTATCCGCAGTTCGACGAGAGCGTGCCCAAAGGCCGTCTGTATGCGCGCTACCTGACCCACGTCTGGGTGTGGATCAATACCCTGTCGTTGCACATTCGCGACTCCATGTGCGGCTTTCGCCTCTATCCGCTGGCGCCGGTGCTGGCGCTGATCGACCGCGTGCAGATCGGCAGGCGCATGGATTTCGACTCGGAAATTCTCGTGCGCCTGTCCTGGCGCGGCCAGCCGATGCGCTGGCTGCCGACACGGGTTCACTACCCGCAGGACGGCCTGTCGCATTTCCGCCTGTTTCACGACAACGCTCTGATTTCGAAAATGCACGCCAAACTGTTCTTCGGCATGCTGGTACGCCTGCCCATGATCCTGTGGCGACGGTGGCGGCCATGAGCATCGACAAGTCGCCCAGGGAGCATTGGGCCAGTCATCAGGAGCGCGGCAGTTTCATGCTCATGAAGCTCACCGCCTGGGGCATGCGGGTACTCGGCCGGCGCCTGCTCAGCCCGGTGCTGTATGGCATCGTTCTGTATTTCTTTGTCTTCGGCCGACGTGCCCGGCACAGCATCTGGCAATACCAGCAGCACCTGGCCGACTGGAGCGGCAAGCCCGAACTGCGGCCCGGCCAGCGCCGGGTGTTCGGGCAGTTCATGGCATTTGCCGATGCCTTGCTCGACAAGCTCGACGTGTGGAACGGCAGGCTGGGTATCGATCAGATCGAGATCGTCGACCAGGCCCTGCTGCGCCAGAACCTGCGTGGCCAACGCGGACAGATGCTGGTCGGTGCGCACCTGGGCAACCTCGAAGTGTGCCGTGCGCTGGCCGAACTCGGCGAAAAGGTCACCATGAACGTGCTGGTGCACACCAAGCACGCCGAACGTTTCAATCGCCTGCTCGGCGAAGCCGGCGCGACTCATCTGCGCCTGATTCAGGTCAGCGAGCTGGATCCGGCCATCATGCTGCAGCTCAGCCAGCGCCTGGACGAAGGCGAGTGGCTGGCCATCGCCGGTGACCGCGTCGCGCTGCACGGCGGGCGCAATGTGCGGGTCGACTTTCTCGGTCAGCCGGCCAACTTCCCGCAAGGCCCCTGGCTGCTGGCCGGTCTGCTCAAGTGCCCGGTCAACCTGTTCTTCTGCCTCAAGGGTGCGAAAGGCTACCGAGTGATTCTCGAACCGTTCGCCGACGCCATCGAGTGGCGGCGCAGCGACCGCGCTCAGGTCATCGAGCAGTGGGCCACGCGTTATGCCGAGCGTCTTGGTCACTATTGCCTGGAAGCGCCGCAGCAGTGGTTCAATTTCTACCCATTCTGGAAGTCTGCCGATGAATCGGGCTCATGAGCTGATCGCGCTCGGCGATCGGGGGCTGCGTTGTAAAATCAGCGCGGGTCGCCACAGGAGGTTACATGCGCAGTAAGGGTTTTCTGCACATCGACACTGAAATCGTCGTGCCGTTTTTCGACGTCGACATGATGAACATCGTCTGGCACGGGCACTACGTGAAGTACCTCGAAGTAGCGCGTTGCGCGTTGCTCGATCATATCGGCCATAACTACATGCAGATGCTCGAATCCGGTTATGGTTGGCCGGTGATCGATCTGCAATTGCGCTATGTGCGCAGCGCCGTGTTCGGTCAGACACTGAACGTGCGCGCCAGTCTGGTGGAGTGGGAGAACCGCTTGAAAATCAATTACCTGATCACCGATGCACACACCGGTGAGCGCCTGACCCGCGCCAGTACTGTGCAGGTCGCCGTCGACAGCCAGAGCCGGGAAATGCAACTGGCTTCGCCGCAAGTGTTCATCGATGCCGTGAAAAATGCCCTTGAGAGCACAATAGAGAGCGCCTCGCCATGAACCGCCCGCTTCGCACCTTGACTCTGCTGGGTCTGCTGGGCCTTTCGTCCCTGGCGCAGGCTTTCGACCTGCAACAACTGAGCGACCAGCTCGCCAAACCTGCCGTGGTGCAGGGTCGTTTCGTTCAGGAAAAACACCTGCGCGCCCTGCCGCAACCGCTGCTCAGCAAGGGCCGCTTCGTGCTCGCCAGGGATTTCGGGCTGCTCTGGCTGCTGGAAACACCGCTCAAGCAGGATTACCGCATCAATGCCGACGGTATTGCCCGTCGTGAAACCGCTGGCAATGTCAGCACCTGGAAGCCGGTGCCGAACAAGAACGCCGGCTCCGAGCAGAACCGTCTGTTTCTGGCGGTCCTGCAAGGCGACAGCAGCGGCCTGCAACGGGATTTCGACTTGCAGCTCAAGGGCGAAGCGACTGCCTGGCACCTCACCCTGACGCCACGCTCGATGCTGCTGCAACAAGTGTTCAAGCAGATCAACATCGACGGCGGCGAACTGGTGCAGCGTATCGAGCTGCTGGAAACCCAGGGCGACAGCACGGTCCTGAAAATGATCGACAGCAGCAGTGCCACGACCCTGACCGATGCGCAGCGTAATGACTTCAAAGACTGAGCGGCTGTTGCCGCGACTGTTCCTGCTGATTCTGGCGGGCGTATTGGCGCTGGCTGGCTGGCAGTGGCACGACCGCTCGCCGCTGTCGGCCAACCTGATGGAGCTGGTGCCGGGCACCGATAACGACGAACTGGTCGTGAGCGCCGAAAAGCGCATGCAGGAACCGCTCAACCGCGAAATGCTGGTGCTGGTAGGCCACAGCGATCGGCAAAAGGCCGTCGAACTGGCGCGTAACCTGGCTGAACAATGGCAGTCGACCGGCCTGTTCGAGAAGGTCCAGTGGTCGCTGCAGGCCGACCTGCCCGCGCTGCGCACCCAGTTGCTGCAAGGGCGCATCGCCATGTTGCCGACAGCGGACCGCACACTGCTGATCGATGACCCGAAAACCTTCATCGAACAGCGCGTACAGACGCTGTTCGACCCGTTTGCCGGGTTCAGCCTGGTGCCTGGTCAGGATGACTGGCTGGGGCTGACCGGACGTATCCAGAACGGTCTGCCGAAACAGGGCTCGGTCGAGGCGGATCTGGCCAGCGGCGCGCTGGTGGCCACTGCCGAGGGTAAAAGCTGGGTACTGCTGCGTTCGCGCACCCGAACCGATGCCTTCGATATGCACCTGCCCGGCCAGGTTGCCGACCTGCTGGCGCAAGCGCGGGTGCAGGCCAGTCAGGCGGGGGGGCAATTGCTCGCGGCCAGCGGGCTGCTTTACGCTGCCGACGGGCAGAAGCAGGCCAGCCGGGAAATCACCTGGGTCGGCGGTGGCGCAACGGTCGGTATCCTGTTGCTGCTGTTGCTCGCCTTCCGCCGCTGGAGCGTGCTGCTGGCATTCGTGCCGGTGGTGGTTGGCATGCTCTTCGGCGCGGTGGCCTGCGTCGCGCTATTCGGCAGCATGCATGTCATGACGCTGGTGCTGGGCTCGAGCCTGATCGGGGTGGCGGTGGATTACCCGCTGCATTACCTGTCCAAGAGCTGGAGCCTCAAGCCCTGGCGCAGCTGGCCCGCCTTGCGCCTGACCCTGCCGGGCCTGAGCCTGAGCCTGATCACCAGTTGCATCGGCTACCTGGCGCTGGCCTGGACGCCGTTCCCGGCACTCACGCAAATTGCGGTGTTCTCGGCGGCCGGCCTGATCGGCGCCTACCTGACGGCGGTGTGCCTGCTGCCCGCGCTGCTCGCCAATGTCGAGATCAGCCCTGCCCAGTGGCCGCTGAAACTGGCGCAATTGATGCTCGATTGCCGCGCCGCCTTGTTGCTGCGCATCAGCACACCGATCCTGCTGGTGCTGCTGTTGGCCTTCTGTGGCGGCGGGCTCTGGCACCTGACCACCAAGAACGATATCCGCCAGTGGGTGGCAGCGCCTCAGACGTTGACCGATGAAGCCCAGGCCATCGCACGGATCACCGGTTATCAGCCCACCAGCCAGTTTTTTCTGGTGCGCGGCAAGGACCAACAGCAGTTGCTGGATCGGCAGTCCGAACTGACCCAACGGCTCGACCAACTGGTCAGCATGGACAAGCTGCAAGGCTACATGGCGCTCAACCAGTTGCTCGATTCGCCTGCCGAACAACAGGCCACCCGCGATGCACTGGGCAAATTGCCGCAATACTGGGCACCGCTGGTGCAACTTGGCGTTCCGGCCAGCGCCTTGAAGGCTGAACTGGCGCAATTACAGGCACTGCCGACCCAAGACGTCGATCAGGCGCTTCAAGGCCCGCTGAGCGAGCCGTGGCGCACGCTCTGGCTGGGACCGACCCGCGATGACAATGGCGATCAAGGTGTCGCCAGTATCGTCAGCCTGCGCGGCATGAACAGCATGGCGTTGCTGCGCGTGCAGGCCATCGGGCTGGAGGGCGTGCAACTGGTCGACCGCCTGGGTGAGCTCAACGAGGTGTTTGCCCACACACAGATCAGTGCAGCGGAATTGAAGCTGGCGTCGTGCGTACTGATCGTCCTGCTGCTGATCACTCCGTTTGGCTTCGGTGGTGCGTTGCGCATCGTCGCCCTGCCGCTGCTGGCGGCCCTGTGCAGCCTCGCAAGCCTGGGCTGGCTCGGTCAGCCGCTGACCCTGTTCAGCCTGTTCGGCCTGCTGCTGGTCACGGCGATCAGCGTCGATTACGCCATCCTGATGCGCGAGCAGATAGGCGGCGCGGCGGTCAGCCTGCTGGGCACGCTGCTGGCGGCGCTCACCACCTGGCTGTCGTTCGGGCTGCTGGCCGTTTCCAGCACCCCGGCGATCAGCAACTTCGGCCTGTCGGTCAGTCTGGGGCTGGCGTTCAGCTTCCTGCTGGCGCCCTGGGCCAGCCCGCGTAAAGCGCTTCATTCGCCAGCCACTACTGAAGGGCAACACGCATGAGTCTTGCAGCGTTGTCGTCACTCCCTGCCACCGCCCAACCGAAAAGGAATACCTGTGCCCATCACTGATAGGGAAATTCGTCAGGTCGTCGTCATCGGTGCCGGCCCGGCCGGTTCAATAGCGGCTGCCCTGCTCAAACGCCAGGGCCATGACGTGCTGATCATCGAGCGTCAGCTGTTTCCGCGCTTCTCCATCGGTGAAAGCCTGCTGTGCCATTGCCTGGACTTCGTCGAAGAAGCCGGAATGCTGGAGGCGGTGCAGGCCGCCGGTTTCCAGCCCAAGAATGGCGCAGCCTTCGCGCGTGGCGAGCAATACAGCGATTTCGACTTCGGCGATACGTTCAGCAACGGCAGGCCGACGACCTTTCAGGTGCAGCGCAGCGAGTTCGACAAACTGCTCGCCGATCAGGCCGCGCTGCAAGGCGTGGAAATCCGCTATCAGGAAGAGATCGTCAGTGCCGACTTCGACGGCCCGCAGCCGGTTTTGCGTGTGAGGCGCGAGGACGGCAGCGAATACAGCGTGCAGGCCAGCTTCGTGCTCGACGCCAGCGGTTATGGCCGCGTGCTGCCGCGCTTGCTGGATCTGGAAGCGCCGTCGGGTTTCCCCGTGCGCCAGGCGGTGTTCACGCATATCCAAGACCGCATCGAAAGCCCGCCCTTCGACCGCCGCAAGATTCTCGTCAGCATCCATCCGCAGCACAGCGATGTGTGGTTCTGGTCGATTCCGTTCAGCGAAGGCCGCTGTTCGATAGGCGTGGTCGCCTCGGCTGAACGCTTCAAGGACAAGCCCGAGGATCTGGATGCCTGCCTGCGCACCTTTATCGCTGAAACACCGCAACTGGCCAGCGTGCTGAAAAACGCGGTCTGGGACACGCCGGCGAGAACCATCGGCGGCTACTCGGCCAACGTCAAGACCCTGCACGGCAAGGGCTTTGCGCTGCTGGGCAACGCGGCGGAATTCCTCGACCCGGTGTTTTCTTCGGGCGTGACCATCGCCATGCGTTCGGCAAGCATGGCGGCTGGCGTGCTGAGCCGGCAGTTGCAGGGCGAAAACGTGGATTGGGAAAGCGAGTTCGCGGTGCCATTGAAACGTGGCGTCGACACCTTTCGCGCCTGTGTCGAAGGCTGGTACGACGGTACGTTCCAGAACGTGATCTTCTACCCCGGCAGCGCTCCGGACATCCGCCGCATGATCAGCTCGATTCTGGCCGGTTATGCCTGGGACGAACGCAATCCGTTTGTCAGCGAGCCCAAGCGCCGCCTGCGCACGCTCTCGGAAATCTGCGCGGGCAGTGGCTCATGAATCGACCGTTCCTGAGTGACAGTTATGTCGAGGAAACCCGCTTCGGCCTGTGGTTTCTGCGCAGCAACATCTGGCAGTACCGCGTGCTGCGCGTGGCGATAGACGACTTGCGCAGCCTGTTCGCCAGCGCGCCGCCGGTTGCGCCGGTGTTGCTCGACGCCGGGTGCGGGCAAGGCCGCTCGTTCCAGCACCTGAACAAGGTTTTTCAGCCCTCCAGGCTCATCGGTGTCGACGCCGACCCGCACAGCCTCGACATGAGTCGTGAAGAGGCGCGGGCCAGAGGCGTAGAGGTCGAACTGATCGGCAGCGACTGCGCAGCCCTGCAAGTACCCGACGCCAGCGTCGATCTGCTGTTCTACCACCAGACTTTCCATCATCTGGTCGATCAGGAACGGGCGCTGGCCGAGTTTTATCGCGTGCTCAAACCGGGCGGTTATCTGCTGTTCGCCGAGTCGACCGAGGCGTACATCGACACCTGGGTGATTCGCTGGCTGTTCCGCCACCCGATGCATGTTCAGAAAAGCGCGGCGCAGTATCTGCAGATGATCCGTGATCAGGGTTTCGAGTTCGATGCACAGAATGTTTCGTACCCTTACCTGTGGTGGAGCCGCGCCAGGGACTTCGGCCTGCTCGAAGTCTTGAAACTGCAAAAGCCCAGGCCGTTCGGGCAGCGTGAGGAAACGCTGGTCAATGTCGTGGCCCGCAAACCCCTGGAAGTGGGAGCATCATGATTCGCGTACTGTTTTTAGCCTTCCTGCTGCTCGGCGGCTGTGCGGCACAAGCCCCGCTGCCGACCAGCGCACCGACCCTGCAATTGCCGATGCAACTGCACATCGAGCGTCGCCAGGCCGATCAGCATCAGGACTGGTTGCTGATCATCCAGCGTGAAAACGGCGGATTGCGCTGGTCGATGATGGACCCGCTGGGCATTCCCCAGGCGCGCCAGTTGCTGATCGACGGAAAATGGCAGGCCGATGGTTTGCTGCCGCCCAATCCCGAAGCCCGCGAGCTGTTCGCTGCGCTGATGTTCGCCATGACCCCGGACCTGGAAATGCATGGTCGCTACCCGACCGCTTACCGCCAGGGAATGCAGCGTCGTCTGGATGACCGCTGGCTGGTCGAATATCAATCGGCCAACGCGTTCACTGTCCGCCTCAAGGACCGGCTGAGCTACAAGGTGACACCGCTGAACAATGAGAGCCTGCCATGACTGCCTATCTCAACGCGCTGGGCCTGATCTGCTCGCTGGGCGACAGCCGTGAAGAGGTGTCGCGCAGGCTGTTCGCAGGCGACAGCTCGGGCATGGTGTTCGAAAGCGGCTGGGTGCCGGAACGTGCGTTGCCGGTCGGCGCGGTCAAATCCGCACTGCCGCCCATTCCGGCTGCCGTGCATTTGCATCACAGCCGCAATAACCAGTTGCTGCTGGCTGCCGCCCTGCAGATCGAGGATGACATCAGCCAGGCTATCACCCGCTTCGGCGCCGGACGGATTGGCGTGATCATCGGCACCAGCACCTCGGGCATTGATGAAGCGAGCGAGAGCATGGCCGTCTGGCTGCGTGAGCGGACCTTCCCCGACGATTACGATTATCGGCAACAGGAACTGGGCGCACCGGCGAATTTTCTCGCCGCCTGGCTGCAATTGAGCGGCCCGGCCTACGTCATTTCGACAGCCTGCACGTCCAGCTCGCGGGCGTTGCTCAGTGCGCGTCGGGCGCTGGACATGGGCCTGTGCGATGCCGTGCTGTGCGGCGGCGTCGACAGCCTGTGCAGGCTGACCCTGCAGGGATTCTCGGCACTCGAGGCCATGTCGCCGCAGCTCTGCAACCCGTTCTCCAGCAACCGCAACGGGATCAATATCGGCGAGGCGGCCGCGCTGTTCCTGATGACTCGTGAAGCCGACAGCAGGCACTCGATTGCCCTGCTGGGCGCAGGTGCCAGCTGCGACGCTCACCACATCTCGGCCCCCGAACCCACCGGGCGTGGTGCGCGCGATGCCATGCTGCAAGCGTTGCGCAATGCCCGACTCGAGGCGGAACAGATCGGTTATCTGAACCTGCATGGCACCGCCACGCCGCACAACGACGCGATGGAGAGCCTGGCCGTGCAGGGCGTATTTCCGAACGGCGTGCCCTGCTCGTCGACCAAACCGCTCAGCGGCCACACCCTGGGCGCGGCAGGCGCGCTGGAAGCGGCGTTTTGCTGGCTGAGCCTGGCGCCGCAGAATACCGAACAGGCCCTGCCCCCGCACCTGTGGGACGGCGAGGCCGATCCGCTCTTGCCTGCGCTGCACTGGACACACGCAGGCTCGCGCCTGACACCTGAAAACGCTCGTTACATGATGAGTAATTCGTTTGCCTTCGGTGGCAACAACATCAGCCTGATTATCGGAGATGCCCCATGACCGAGTGGCCGCTCGCCGAACTCATCCCCCATGCCGGCGACATGATTCTCATCGATCAGGTGCTGAGCTTTGACGAAGAGCAGATTCGAACCCGCCTGACCGTACGCGCCGACGGCCTGTTCAATCAAGCCGACGGCAGCCTGCCGGCATGGCTGGGCATCGAGCTGATGGCGCAGAGCGTCGCGGCCTATGCCGGTTGCAAGGCGCGCAACAAGGGCGAAGCGGTCAAGCTGGGTTTTCTGCTTGGCAGTCGCAAGTTCGACTGCAACGTGACGCGCTTCCCGCTGGGCAGTGAACTGCACATCCATGCCGTGCGCTCCCTGCAGGACGACAACGGCATGGGCATGTTCGAATGCACCCTCACCGGACCGGGTATCGAGGCTTTTGCCCGACTCAATGTATATTGCCCGCCCAATACTGCTGACTACCTGGCTGAAGGAGCCCCGGCATGACTGAATCGATACTGGTCACCGGCTCCAGCCGTGGCATTGGCCGCGCCATCGCCCTGCGTCTGGCGCAGGCCGGATACGACCTGATCCTGCATTGCCGCACCGGCCGCAGCGAAGCCGAAGCGGTGCAGGCCGAAGTCGTTGCGCTGGGCCGTCAGGCACGCGTGCTGCAATTCGATGTCTCGGACCGGGCCGCCTGCAAGGCCGTTCTGGAACAGGACGTGGAGACGCACGGCGCCTATTACGGCGTGGTGCTCAACGCCGGGCTGACCCGCGACGGCGCGTTTCCGGCGCTCAGCGACGATGACTGGGATCAGGTGCTGCGCACCAACCTGGACGGCTTCTATAACGTCCTGCACCCGTTGACGATGCCGATGATTCGCCGTCGTGCAGCAGGGCGCATCGTCTGCATCACTTCGGTTTCCGGGCTGATCGGCAACCGCGGCCAGGTCAATTACAGCGCTTCCAAGGCAGGGCTGATCGGTGCTGCCAAGGCCCTGGCTATCGAACTGGGCAAGCGCAAGATCACCGTCAACTGCGTCGCGCCGGGGCTGATCGATACCGCCATGCTCGACGAGAACGTGCCGGTGGACGAACTGCTGAAAATGATTCCGGCACAACGCATGGGCACGCCCGAGGAAGTGGCGGGTGCGGTGAATTTTCTGATGTCGACCGAAGCGAGCTACATCACTCGTCAGGTTCTGGCCGTCAACGGGGGACTGTGCTGATGAAGCGTGTGGTAGTGACCGGCATGTCCGGCATCACCTCGGTAGGCAGCGACTGGCCGACTATCGATGCACGCTTTACGGCCAATCGCAGCGGCATTCGCCGGATGGACGAGTGGAACCGCTTTGCCGAGCTCAATACTCGCCTGGCTGGTCCCATCGACGATTTCGCCGTGCCGGGGCACTGGACGCGCAAGCAACTGCGCAGCATGGGCCGCGTGTCACGCCTGGCCGTGGCGGCTGCCGAGCAGGCCCTGATCGACGCCGGGCTGCTGAATGACCCGATCATTCGCGATGGGCGCATGGGCACGGCCTGCGGTTCGTCCACCGGCAGCACCGACGAGATCAAGGCCTTCGGCAACATGCTGATCAACTCGGTGGCCGTGGGCCTGAACGCCAATTCCTATGTGCGGATGATGCCGCACACCACCGCCGCCAACATCAGTATCTTCTTCGGCCTGACCGGACGCCTGATTCCGACCTCCAGCGCCTGTACCAGCGGCAGTCAGGGCATCGGCTATGCCTATGAGGCAATCAAGTTCGGCCGTCTGCCGCTGATGCTGGCGGGCGGGGCCGAAGAGCTGTGCCCGACCGAGGCCATGGTCTTCGACGCGCTGTACGCCACCAGCCTGAAGAATGACGCGCCCCACACCACACCACGCCCCTACGACAGCGGGCGCGACGGCCTGGTGATCGGTGAAGGCGGCGGCATGCTGGTGCTTGAAGAGCTTGAGCATGCCCAGGCACGGGGGGCGCACATCTACGCCGAAATAGTCGGCTTCGGCAGCAACGCCGACGGCGCGCACAGCACTCGCCCCGAGCAGACCACCATGCGCCGCGCGATGGAGCTGGCCCTCGAAGACGCCAACCTGTCGCCCGACGCCATCGGTTACGTCAACGGTCACGGCACCGCCACCGAACAAGGCGACATCGCCGAGACCCTGGCCACCAGCAGCCTGTTCGGCCCGCGCATGCCACTTAGCTCGCAAAAAAGCTTCCTCGGTCACACGCTGGGAGCCTGCGGCGCGCTGGAATCATGGTTCAGCATCGAAATGCTCAACAGCGATCGCTACATCCATACGCTCAACCTGGTCGATATCGACCCACAGTGCGGCGAACTGGACTACATCGTCGGCGAACCCAGGCACATGAGCAACGAATACGTGATGAACAACAACTTCGCGTTTGGCGGCGTGAACACCTCGCTGATCTTCAGGCGTTGGGGCTAAGGGTATTCTCTGAGCCGCCTGTCGTTCCTCACGCGCCAGCCCACACACCTACCCTTCCCTACGCGTGGGAATGGCGTTCTGGACGTTATGCGTCCGATCTTTAAGTACCAAGCGGGCTTCAGCCAGGAGGACGTGGGAGCTTCGGGAAGTTAAGACCAGCTGCGAAGCGCCCCCACGGCCTGCGGCCAGAATCTCAACTATCGTGCGACGCTCCGCATCGCATGCCGTTCTGGACGCTCCGCGTCCTATCATCCGTGCCTTTGAATCACCCTACGTTGCGCGTTAACAGCTCGGTGAACGCCCTGGCCATGGGCGATTGTTCGTCCTTGCGTTGCACCAGCCACACCGCGCTGGTTGCGCCGGGGTCGAGGACATTGCGGTAGACCACGCCGTCGATGCGCATTCGCCGGTAGGACGCGGGCAGTACGGTGACGCCCAAGCCTGCTGCGACCAGGCCGATGATGGTCATCACTTCGCCCGCTTCCTGGGTGATCAGCGGGCTGAACCCGGCCGCGCGCGCCAGGCTCAGGACTTGCGCGTAGATACCGCTGCCATAAGTGCGCGGGAAGAACACGAACGGCTCGGCGGCCAGTGCCGCCATGTAGATCCCTTCCTCGCTTTCTGCCGCCAGCGGATGGTCGGCACGCATGATCGCCACCAGCGGCTCACTGAGCAATTCGAACACCACCAGTGAATCGGGCAATGCCAGCGGGCGCATGATGCCGACCTGAATGGTCTTGTCCTCAAGACCTGCCGCCACTTCCTGACTGGTGATCTCGGTCAGGGTCAGGTGCACATCCGGGCAGGCCTGACGGAAAGCAAAAATCGCCTGCGGGATGCTCGACGTAAACGGCGCAGACGAAGTGAAGCCAATCTTCAGCTCGCCGATTTCACCCAGTTGCGCACGCCGGGCAACATCAGTGGCCTTGTCGACCTGTGCCAGCACCAGCCGTGCTTCGTCGAGAAACAGCCGCCCGGATTCGCTCAGCTCGACACGCCGGTTGGTGCGTTCGAAAAGACGCGTGCCCAGTTCCTGCTCCAGCGTCTGAATCTGCTGGCTGAGCGGCGGTTGCGAAATCCCCAGCGCCTGGGCTGCGCGGCCAAAATGCAGCTCCTCGGCAACCGCGATGAAGTAACGCAGATGACGCAATTCCATGCGGCCTCCATTAAGTCGTTTTAAATATCAAACAGGTCGAACAATATATTGGATGGAATGATTAGCGAGCTATATGATTTTTTCATTGCCTGCTCAACCGTGCCCCGAGGTCTTTGTGAACCCTGCCGTTGCCCCGCCCACCCCCGACTTGAACACCTCGTCCATACAGTCGTCGACACTGCCGGGCGATACCTACATCGAAAAGAACACGCCACTTTTCAAACGCACGGCTCTGGCGTTGTTCGCTGGCGGGTTTTCGACCTTCACCCTGCTGTATTGCGTACAGCCGATGATGCCGACACTGTCCAGCGAGTTTTCGCTCTCGGCAGCCCAGAGCAGCCTGATCCTGTCAGTTGCCACGGCAATGCTCGCCATCGGCCTGCTGATCACCGGGCCTATATCAGACAGGCTCGGGCGCAAGTCGGTGATGGTCATGGCGTTGTTCTGCGCATCGGTGTTCACCATCGCCAGTGCATTGATGCCCGGTTGGGAGGGCGTACTCATCACTCGGGCACTGGTAGGCCTGTCATTGAGCGGACTGGCAGCGGTGGCGATGACCTACCTGAGCGAGGAAATACACCCCCTGCACCTCGGCCTGGCGATGGGGCTGTATATCGGTGGCAGTGCGGTTGGCGGCATGAGCGGCCGATTGATCGTCGGAGTCCTGATTGATTACGTGAGCTGGCACACGGCGATGCTGGTCATCGGTGGGCTGGCGTTGATCGCCGCAGCGGTGTTCTGGAAGATCCTGCCGGCGTCACGCAACTTCCGCCCGCGCTCGCTGCACCCTCGCAGTCTGCTCGACGGCTTTGTCGTGCAGTTTCGCGATGCAGGCCTGCCGCTGCTGTTTCTGACCGGTTTTCTGCTGATGGGCGCATTCGTTACGCTGTTCAACTACATCGCCTACCGCTTTCTGAGCGCCCCCTACAACCTGAGCCAGGCCGTGGTCGGTGTGTTTTCCGTGGTGTACCTGTCGGGCATCTACAGTTCAGCAAAGATCGGCTCGCTGGCTGACCGCCTAGGCCGCCGACAGGTGCTCTGGGCCGTGATCGTGATGATGCTGGCCGGCCTGCTGCTGACCCTGTTCACCCCACTGCCACTGGTGATCGTCGGTGTGCTGATCTTCACCTTCGGCTTCTTCGGCGCACATTCAGTGGCCAGCAGTTGGGTCGGACGCAGGGCCACCACCGCCAGAGGCCAGGCCGCGTCCCTGTACCTGTTCTGTTACTACGCAGGTTCGAGCGTGGCCGGCACCGGCGGCGGCGTGTTCTGGCACTACGCAGGCTGGAACGGTATCGGGGTGTTTATAGGCGTGTTGCTGCTGATCGCCCTTGGTGTGGCGTTGAGGTTGGCAAGGTTGCAGCCGCTGGGGTCGCAGGTTTAGTCACACATAGGGCGATGGCGCATAGGGTTAGCCAAGGTACACTGGCGCATCCGCCAGTTCTGGTAAAGGAAACCGACATGCGCCTCGACCGCCTCCACCTGCAGAATTTTCGTTGCTACGAAGATGCTCATTTCGACTTCCAGCCTGGGTTCAATCTGGTGGTGGGGGTTAATGGCAGTGGGAAGACGTCGTTATTGCTGGGGGTGGCGGGATGCTTCGGGAATCTACTTGGAAGCATTGGCGTCCATCAACCATCGATAGCCGAGTCCGATGTTCGGTTCGAGTTAGTAAAGTTCGAAGACAGGATTCGTTTTGAGCGCAGCTATCCTCTTGTGTTGACTGCCCAAGGTGGCGCGTTTGAGCATCAGGAATGGCACGTATCGCTAGAACGCAGCAGTCTTCAGACAAATTTTAGCGCGCTGAACAGTCTCGTATTTTCGGAAAATCTGATCAGCATCGACGGCGCTACTCACGGGGATTTGCCTGTATTCGCCGTCTATCAAGCCAATCGACGCTGGCTGACGATGAGTGTAACCGCTGAGCATGCTGCACAGAGCAAACCATCAAGACTGGATGCCTACACCTCTTGGTTCGATGCCGCTTCCAACTTGAAAAACTTCGAGACCTGGTTCATCGGCAAGACACTGGAGCGCTTTCAAAGACTGGCCAGAACGGGTTTCCCTGGCATTCTCACCGACGAACTCACCTGGATCAATTCAGCTATCCAGTGCGCACTGCCGGAGTCCAAGGGCATAGAGTACGACATGGAAATGCGGGGGCTGATGGTGGACATTGATGACCGAAAAACCCCGTTCAACGACCTGAGCGACGGGCAACGCGGAATGGTCGCCCTCTTCGCCGATATTGCCCGCCGTATCTGCCTGCTAAATCCGCACATGGGGAAGGATGTTCTAAGCAAGACAAACGGCATCATCGTGATCGATGAACTGGACATCCACCTTCACCCCGGCTGGCAACGCACCATTGCACCCGCGCTGAAAAAAGCATTTCCCAGCATTCAGTTCATCGCTGCCAGCCACTCGCCACAGGTCATCGGCAGCCTGCAACCGGGCGAGGTCATCCTGCTGAATAACCATGACGGCTCTCACCCAAGAGCAACCTACGGCCTGGACTCCAGCAGCATTCTGGAAGAAGTCATGGGCGTGCCTCAGCGTGAGCCTGAAATTGAAGAGTTGCTCGATCAGCTATTCAGCACTCTGGAAAACAACGAGCTTGAAAAAGCCAGGTCGCAGCTTGATGCACTGAAGAAGAAGGCGCCCGATCTACCAGAGTTCGCGGGTGCCGAGGCGCTACTCAAACGCAAGGAGATCATTGGACGATGAGACGCATCATCAAAGGAACTGAGCCTGCGTCATTCACCGAATGGAAAGCCAGTGCAAACGAAGACTGGACGCCCACTTATCCAACCTTGCAGAACCCGCAAAAACGCGACCTGCATGATCGCCTGCTGCAAGAGCAGAACTTCTCATGCTGCTATTGCGGCAGGGAAATAGAACTTGATAGCAGTCACATCGAACATTTCAGACCGCAGGATCATTATCTGCCATTGGCACTGGAGTTCAGCAATCTTCATGCGTCCTGCCTGCGCGAGACCACACCAGGAAGCCCGTTGCACTGCGGCCACTACAAGGGCAACTGGTTCGATGAAGACCTGCACATCTCTCCGACAGAGGACGATTGCGAACAGCGCTTCCGTTACTTGCTGACAGGGAAAATCCAGAGCACATCCCACACCGACCTTCCCGCCACGACGATGATCGAAAAGCTCGCACTCGATATCGCGTATCTGACCAAAAGACGTCAGGAGGCCATCACGGGTGTGTTCGATGAACAGTTCATATCCAGCGCCAGCGATGCGGAACTCGCTAACCTTGTAGACAGCCTGCGCTCGGGCACCGCTAATACCTCTATTGCTTTCGGCCATGTCGTTGCGCGCTATGCGGAGCAATTGCTGACGCAGCGGTAGGCCGCGCCTCAGCGCCTCTCTCCCATTAGCGAGGCACGACCCAAAAAAGAAAATTATTTTCATATATTTGTTTGTATTTCATTTTCGTGTAATTTATTTTCATAACGAAAACAGAGATAAAAATAATGAATACCTGTGATCGCCCTGAAATGCCCCTGCTCCACCTTATTGCGTCATCCCTGCCGAGTACTCCCGAGTCGCCTTCAGGCTGACAGCTTCAGCTGTTGGTGTTGCGCCCTCGCCTACCCACTTTGCAAGGAATCGTCGCTATGTCGCCGTCACCCGGTATTTCGCTATTGGTCTACGCCGCTGTCGCCATCATCGCCTTGATCGTGCTGATCGCGCGTTACCGCCTCAATCCGTTTATCGTCATCACGCTTGTTTCGGTCGGTCTGGCACTGGTTGCGGGAATGCCGGCCAGTGGCGTGGTCGCCTCTTATGAAGCGGGGGTTGGCAAAACGCTGGGGCATATCGCGCTGGTCGTGGCGCTGGGCACCATGCTCGGCAAGATGATGGCCGAGTCTGGCGGCGCCGAGCAGGTGGCGCGCACCCTGATCGATCGCTTTGGCGAACGTAACGCGCACTGGGCCATGGTCTGCATTGCGTTTCTGGTGGGCTTGCCACTGTTCTTCGAAGTCGGCTTCGTTCTGCTGGTGCCGATCGCCTTTACCGTAGCCCGGCGTGTCGGGGTGTCGATTCTGATGGTCGGCCTGCCGATGGTCGCCGGTCTTTCGGTGGTGCATGCGCTGGTGCCGCCGCACCCTGCTGCGATGCTCGCGGTGCAGGCGTATCAGGCGTCGGTAGGACAAACGCTGTTCTACGCCATCCTGATCGGCATCCCCACGGCCATCATCGCCGGTCCGGTGTATGCCAAATTCATTGTCCCGCGCATCCACCTGCCGGCTGAAAACCCTTTGGCCAAGCAGTTTCTCGACCGCGAGCCACGCCAGAAGCTGCCCAGCTTCGGCCTGACCATGGCCACGATTCTGCTGCCAGTGGTGCTGATGCTGCTGGGTGGCTGGGCCAACCTGATCAGTACACCAGGCAGCGCGTTCAACAGCTTTCTGCTGTTCATCGGTAACTCGGTGATTGCCCTGCTGCTGGCCACCATGCTGAGTTTCTGGACGCTGGGCATAGCCCAGGGCTTCAACCGCGACTCTATCCTGAAATTCACCAACGAGTGCCTGGCACCGACCGCCAGCATCACGTTGCTGGTAGGTGCCGGTGGCGGCTTGAACCGCATTCTGATCGACAGCGGCGTGACCAATGAGATCGTCGGCCTGGCGCAGGACTTTCATCTGTCGCCCCTGCTGATGGGCTGGCTGTTCGCGGCACTGATGCGCGTTGCCACCGGCTCGGCGACGGTGGCGATGACCACGGCATCGGGCATCGTCGCACCTGTGGCGATGGGGCTGGGTTATCCACACCCCGAACTGCTGGTGCTGGCGACGGGTGCAGGCTCGGTGATCTTTTCCCACGTCAACGACGGTGGGTTCTGGCTTATCAAGGAGTATTTCAACATGACCGTTGCGCAAACGTTCAAGACCTGGACGGTCTTGGAGACGCTGATTTCCGTCGTCGCTTTCGCCCTGACGCTGGGCCTGGCGCAGGTGCTTTGAGTGGACATTCTGTACCAGATACGTGCCCGTCAGGATTCCTTCAGTGCGGGAGAAGGCCGAATCGCCAGGCTGTTGCTCAGCGATATCGCCTTCGCGGCCAGTGCCAGTCTGGATGAGCTGGCCAGCCGCGCCGAGGTCAGCAGTGCGACGCTGTCACGTTTTGCGCGCAGCATCGGTTGCCGGGATCTGCGCGACTTGCGCCTGCAACTGGCTCAGGCCAGCGGCGTCGGCAGCCGCTTTTTGCATCCGCAACCGGCGCCGGAGCAGTCGGCCTTTTTCGCCCGGATTGTCGACGACATCGAAGCCACCCTGCGCCAGCACCTGGCAGGCTTCGATGCAACACGCTTTGCCGCCGCCATCGCCTGCGTCACCGATGCACGCATGATTCACACATTCGGCATGGGCGGTTGCTCCAGCCTGTGCAGCGAGGAACTGCAAACCCGGCTGGTGCGCCTGGGTTATCCGGTGGCCGCCTGCCGCGACCCGGTGATGATGCGCATGGTCGCCGCTACGCTTGGCCCGCAACACAGTCTGATTGTCTGCTCGCTCAGCGGACGCACGCCGGAACTGCTCGACGCCGTGACCCTGGCGCGCAGCTACGGTGCCCGCGTGCTGGCCATCACCCTGCCTGATTCACCGCTGGCACAACTGGCCGAGGTCGTGCTGCCGTTACAGATTGCTGAAACCAATTTCATCTATAAACCCACCGCAGCGCGTTACGGCATGCTGCTGACCATCGATGTGCTGGCCACTGAACTGGCGCTGTCGAGCCCTGAAGACAACCAGGAGCGGCTGCGCCGGATCAAGCTTGCGCTGGATGAATACCGTGGCGGCGAAGATGGCCTGCCGCTGGGAGACTGAACCATGTTTTATGACCTGATCATCCGCGACGCACTGGTCATTGATGGCAGTGACACACCGGGGGTACGCGCCGATGTGGCGATCAGCGACGGGCGCATTCAGCGCATCGGCAGTCTGACCGACGGCAAAGCCCGGGAAGAAGTCGATGCGGCCGGTCGCGTGCTGGCCCCAGGGTTTATCGATGTCCACACCCACGACGATACGGTGGTGATCCGCAAACCCGACATGCTGCCGAAAATCAGCCAGGGCGTAACGACCGTCATCGTCGGCAACTGCGGGATCAGCGCGTCGCCGGTCTCGCTGAGCGGCAATCCGCCCGACCCGATGAACCTGCTGGGCGACGCCGCTGCGTTCATCTATCCACGTTTCACCGACTACCGCGCAGCGGTTGAAAACGCCAGGCCAGCGGTGAACGTGGCGGCCCTGATCGGCCATACCGCCTTGCGCAGCAACCACATGGATGACTTGTTGCGCAGCGCCAGTCCGGAAGAAATTGCCGCGATGCGCGAACAGTTGCGTGACAGCCTGGAAGCCGGCGCGCTGGGGTTATCGACCGGCCTTGCCTACGCCTCTGCGTTCTCGGCCGAAACCAGCGAGGTCAAACAACTGGCGGAAGAGCTCAGCGCGTTCGGCGCGATTTACACCACCCACCTGCGCAGCGAGTTCGAGCCGGTGCTGGAGGCCATGGCGGAAGCATTCGATATAGGCCGCCATGCGCGCTCACCGGTCATCATCTCGCACATGAAATGCGCTGGTGCCGGCAACTGGGGACGCAGCCCGCAACTGCTGGCAGCCCTGGAAAAAGCCGCGCAGGACCATCCGGTAGGTTGCGACTGCTATCCCTATGCGGCCAGCTCTTCGACGCTGGACCTCAAACAGGTCACTGACGCATTTCGCATCACCATCACCTGGTCTACGCCGCACCCGGATCAGGGTGGCAGGGATCTGCAGGACATTGCCGCCGACTGGGGGCTGTCATTGCTGGACGCCGCACGCACGTTGCAGCCTGCGGGTGCGGTGTACTACGGCATGGATGAAAGCGATGTCGAGCGCATCATGTCTCACCCTCTGGCGATGATCGGCTCCGATGGCCTTCCGGAAGACCCGTTTCCCCATCCGCGCCTGTGGGGCGCGTTCCCGAGGGTGCTCGGGCATTTCAGCCGCGACAAGGGGCTGTTTGCGTTGCACACCGCCGTACACAAAATGACCGGGCTGTCGGCCGCGCGCTTCGCCCTGCACGAGCGCGGCCTTATTCGCGAGGGCTACTGGGCGGATCTGGTGCTGTTCAATCCGCAAACCGTGCGCGACGTGGCGGATTTCAAGGACCCTCAGCGAGCGGCGCAGGGCATCGACGGTGTTTGGGTCAACGGCCGCTTGAGCTATGCCGACGGCAAACCGCAAAGCGAGCGACAGGGCCGATTCCTGCCACGCAGCGGTTCGCTGCGGGAGGGCTTTGCGGATGCGAAAGCGCCGACGTAGTCGTCGGCGCTGAAAAGGGAAGGATGACCCTGGTGCGTACAGGGTTACCAGAGGTAGGGAAACAGGAACTCGATCGAGTGCCGGGATAGGTTCAGGGCTACCGGCTTGCGGCCGTCCAACGTTATCAATCCCTCTTTGGCCATCTGGCTCAACAGACTGCGTGTGGTGCGCTCGCCGACGCCCAAGCGGGCCTGAATATCAGCGCGCTGCTGATCGCCCTGGTAGAGCAACGCCTTATAGACATCTCGGGCCTCTATACGGAGTTCAGGAAGAGTCTCGCCCTTGCTGTCCGAAAGCGCGCGACGGCTGCGCATCTCGAAATAAACGTCGATCCGCTCGTCAAGCCTTTCCGGTTCAAGCTGCGCGCTGAAGTATTGCACCTGATCCAGGGCAGTCTCCGTGAAGAAACGGGTCCAGCGCAACAGGCCACTATCCGAAAGCTCACCCCGCCCGTCCAGCTCACCTTTGCGCGGGTGGTCGGCGGCGCCAAGCATCTCGTAGTAGGCGGTGACGTTGCGGGCAAATCCACGGCTCATGGACCACAGACCATACCCACCAAAGCCAGCTGCCTTGAGGTACTGATCCGTGAACAGGCGGCCGGTGCGACCGTTGCCATCCATAAATGGGTGAATCCACATCAGCCTGTGGTGCGACGCTGCAGCCGCAAAGAAGCCCGAAAGGCCGTGAATCCAGTCCAGGCGGTACATTCGCTCAAAATCGTTGAGGTATGTGGGCATCTGCTCGACGGTTGGAGGGATGTGCTTGCCGACGCGAACCCCCAGATGCCGGAATTCGCCGGGGACCATACGCACGGTATCGCCCTTCTCATTGAGTTGAATATCCAGCATATCTTCGGGCACGCCAACATAGAACTCGCGGTGCATGCGTGAGATAGCGCTCTTCGTGCACACGTCGACCTGATTGATAGGCTCATCGGTAAGTCGACGCTGGGCTTCAATGTGACGCTTGATCTCCTGCAGGTCCTTTGCACCCTTGAACTCCTGAGGCGCATCCTCGGCACGCAGAATGTCGGCGGGAATCGTGGAGTTACCCTCGATCTTGTTGCTGTAGTAAGAATTCACCACCCGAAGCAGATTCATCATCGGCAAGCGCAGCGGGCCCGGAATTTTCGCGTGGAGGGCCGCATCGAGCCGCATGATCTGGACGACCTGATCCTGCAAGTCATCGGGCGCTTTGTCTTGGGGAATGTACGGTGTGAATGCCATTTGCCGGTTTTAAACCCCACCTAATGCCCCTATTTATAGGGGCTGGGTAATTTTTAACCGGCTATTTTTGCCGGCTTGCTTGCCGGCAATTTATCACTCCTTGTCCCTAAGAGCACTACCGTCGTCCGATGACCAGCGATCAGCCCTGAGAATCAGCAAGAGGAATAGTCTTTTCTATTCCTCTCCCATAGGTTCAGCTCTCAAAAACCAACATCGTCAGCCCGGCAACTACACGTGATACTGCGCCGACAACTCGTGTACCGCGTTGATGAACGCACCGGCATTGGCCGGGTCGACTTCAGGGGTGATGCCGTGGCCGAGGTTGAAGACGTGGCCGGTGCCGCTGCCGTAGCTGGCAAGGATGCGTGCGACTTCCTGGCGGATGGCTTCCGGGCGGGCGTAGAGTACGGTCGGGTCCATGTTGCCTTGCAGCGAAACCTTGCTGCCGACACGCTGACGCGCTTCGCCGATGTCGCAGGTCCAGTCCAGCCCCAGGGTGTCTGCACCGATGTCGGCGATGCTTTCCAGCCACAGACCGCCGCCTTTGGTGAAGACGATGACCGGCACCTTGCGCCCGTCGTTTTCGCGGATCAGGCCGCTGACGATCTTGCGCATGTAGGCCAGCGAGAACTCCTGATACGCCGCCGAAGACAGGCTGCCGCCCCAGCTGTCGAAGATCTGCACGGCCTGCGCACCGGCCAGAATCTGGCCATTGAGGTAGGAGGTGACTGACTGCGCCAGCTTGTCGAGCAGCAGGTGCATGGCTTGCGGGTTGTCGTAGAGCATGGCCTTGGACTTGCGGAAGTCCTTCGACGAACCGCCCTCGACCATGTAGGTCGCCAGCGTCCACGGGCTGCCGGCGAAACCGATCAGCGGTACACGACCGTTGAGTTCGCGGCGAATGGTGCTGACCGCATCCATCACGTAGCCCAGATCCTGCTGCGCATCGGGGATCGGCAGTGCTTCGATGTCAGCGAGTGTGCTCACGGTTTTCCTGAAACGCGGGCCTTCGCCGGTTTCGAAGTACAGCCCCTGGCCCATCGCATCAGGAATGGTCAGGATGTCGGAGAACAGAATCGCCGCGTCCAGCGGGTAGCGATCCAGCGGCTGCAGGGTGACTTCACAGGCGAACTGCGGGTTCTTGCACAGGCTCATGAAATCCCCGGCACTGGCGCGGCTGGCGCGGTATTCCGGCAGGTAACGACCTGCCTGACGCATCATCCATACCGGCGTGACGTCTACGGGTTGCTTGAGCAAAGCGCGAAGGAAACGGTCGTTCTTCAGGGCAGTCATGTCGGCATCCGCAATAAAAGTGCCGGCATTTTCTCAGAGCTCGACGCAAAAGGCACGGCGAGAGCCGTGCCTTTTGTCTATCGAGGCGATTTGCCAAGCCAATTCAGCGGTTTGCGCTGCGCAGGTCTGAGCTATTTGTGCGGATCCTTGACGTCGACAGCCCTGATGATGCCCTTTTCACCGGGTTCGAGTATCAAGCGCCAGGCTCCCCTGCCGGTACTCCTGCCAACACCGGGAAGATCGAGCGAAAAACCTGTTTTGCCATGTTTATGCAGACTGCCGTTACCGTCCAGTTCGAATCGCTCTGTTGCCTTCCTGACTGCAACGACGAGGTCATCTTCGATGTTTTTCTGAGCGTTCTTGAAGTTGCGACTTTCAAAAAATCCCTCCAGATCAACTTTATACCTCCTGACGCGGCTACCGTTTTCCGGCGATCCGCTATCACTGCCCGAGCCACTGGAGGACTTGGGTTTTGAATGCTTCTTGCCACCGCGCAAACCTGCCGAGGCGTGTACCCACACATTTTGCCTGTCGAGCTGAATCGGCAATTGGTAATACGCATCCGGCCGGCGCGGATCGATCACCCGCCAGACTGCGGAATCGGCGTCGTACCTGACGGCATAAGCCTTATCGTGTTGCACGGCATAAAAACGGCTCGGCGCGTCTTCCCGGCTTTTTTCGTAAACGCCTTTGTAAAAACCGTCATCGCGTAATTTCAAACCGCCGGGGATTCTTGCCACGGCTGTTCTCGGGTCGAGCACAGAGCGACCAATGGAGGTCGCTGCGGGCGTCCTGACCTGTCGCCCCTTGGGCAGCGCCAATCCATCCGCCAGTAGCAGCGCCGCCTGAACGAAATACAGCGGGGCGCTTGCCTTGTCATCAGCCGTTGTGGCAACGCCCTGCCATATGGCATAAAAACTGCGCAGCGCGGCCATCGGCAGCCTCACCTTGAAAGGTGCGAAGGTGAGCACGATATCGCCAACAGCCTTGGTGATTTCCCAGGCGCTCTCCCAATTGGTTTCCCATGTGGTATTGGTCTGTTCGTCGACAGCAGAAATCACCCGTGCGACTTCAGACTCGTAAACTGCATCGAGAAAACTACCGGTGCAGGGCTGCAGCGCCATGAACAGCGTGTCACGGCCAGAGGTCAGGACGTGCCTGACATGGCCCCGGGACGCCAGAGGAGCCCTGCTCACCAGATAGTCCAGCAATTCAGGCTCAAGCAGTACTTGCTGCTGAAGTGCCTGCGCATCGCTCATTTCCCGGAAGCATTTACCGTCGGGCACCTGCGGGGTGAACAGCACCAGGCTGGCCACGCTGGAAAGAGACTCCGCGCCGACCAGCAGCATGCCGCTCAATGTCACACCATTGATCGACAACTGACTGACCTGAATGCGGTGCCCCTCCACCGCCGCACGATCGCCACCTTCAGACGGGTGATCCAGTACGGCGGCGAGCCATTTGTAACCTCTGTTCGCCAACTCGGGAGGGAGCCCTCCATCGCCAAGAAAGTCTCCGGCCATTTTTGCTTCGAGGGCGTCCAGACGCATCTGTGCGCGCATGACGCTCGCGAAACGTTCGCGGTGCCATTGCCCGGCTGTCGAGGTCAATAACTCGGTGTTGAGGAATCGGACATGGTTTTCGCCGACGTTCAGATCACGAATCAGGCTGAACAGATAACCGGCGCTCAAAAAGCTGATCAGTTGTCCATGATCGTCAAACGCGCGACCGGTGAGCAGAAAGTTGATATCGGTAACGGCAATGTTTTCCAGAGACAGCTCCGTCAGGCTGCGCTGCTGCGTTTCAACATTCGGCTCGATCTCTGAAGGACCGACGTAGGTGTAATCCGTATCGATGATAATGCCTGGGTCAATCTCGATGCTCGCGGTGTGCACAATGACAGCGTCAGGGTCGACTGCAACCCCGTGGTCGAGCAGGATTCGCGCCCGAAGTTTCTCACGCGCGTAGTTGCGCAACTGCTCGGGCTCTCCGTATCCGGAAGGATCGAGCAGGTCCGGTGCCTGAGCTTCGAGCAATGCCTGAGTGTAATCCTGCACCGCCGCTTTCCAGCGATGCTTTTCGACATCGGCCGCGGCCGCGAACCACTCGGGTAGAAACCCGCTTTCGATTTCGGTCGGCTTTCCGGGGTCAAACCAGCCGCGATTTTCCTTGATGGCAAGACGGGTCAGCAGCTCGCGAAACCCCTTCACGTCCTGTTCGAACTGCATGCCCAGCAATGCTCGTTCTTCGGCCTTCAATTGCGCACTGATCGCCAGATAAAAGCTGTCGGTGCCCTCCTTGAATGAAGTGATTTCACCGTTGCCGGTGTCCTGTGCACGGTAATTGCCGTAGTCGTCATGCAGCAAAACGATGCTGGTATCGTCAGGGCCTGGCGTGACATACAGGCTCATGCCGTACTCGATGATCACCAGTGCTCGTCCCAGGGTGTCCGTCAGCAGCTGACTGGCAAGGCGGCGGGCCAGCTCATCCGTATAGGTATTGAAGCTGCGCGTTCGCGCCAGACCATCAATGGCCAGACTGCTGCTCCACTCATCCAGAGAAATGTTCAGCGCTTCGCCAAAAGCGTCCGGCAATAGTGTTCTCTCCAGAAAGCCGGTTTCTTCCTGCTCCGTCAACGGCATCTGATCCAGCAATTCCTCGAGGCGTGCTACCGGAACCTCTGGGCATAAGGCACACAGCACGCCCAGCGCGGGAGTCAGAAAAGCCTGCTGACGAACCCATAGGGGCAGAAGAGGGTTACGCGTGCGGGTATCCAGCTGGCTTTTTGAAACGTCCTCATTCGCCGCCACAAGGGCATCGAACAACAGCGGCCTCTGGTCTTTTGCCAACCCGGCGATTTGCTCACGCAGGGTTACTATTCGTCCGGCGACACTGTTGCTGCCCGGAAAGTTACCTCCCGTCCCGAGGTCAGAACCCACAGGCAACTGGCCGAAGATCAAGTGCAGCAGCGGCTCATCATCGGAGATCGGAACATCATCCGGCGCAATATAAGCGTCAGCGTTTAGCGTCAGGAGAATACTGCTCTGAACGACGCTGTCATCGCTGCCCTTCAGGAAAACCGCGAGCACTTCGTCGCTTTCGTTGTGAATCCTGATCGACAGGTCTGCTGGCCATTCAGGCAACTGAACCAGCAAGGCAAACAAGGCGTCATCGCCGTCATCCGGAAAAAAATCTTTTTCTGTGAAGCGCTCGACGAACTGGTCGATGATGCGGTCTGCCCGTTCCCGGTTCCGGTGTTCGCGAACGGCAATGCTACTGGGCGTGAACCTGTCCGGCCCGAGAGATTGCTGTTCAGTGGAGCGCGCAAGCTTGCCCCTGGGTGCTGCTTTCAACACGGCTATTTCCTTATAGCGACATGGAGGGCGGGAGTGCCTGTGTGGCAATTGACCTCCCGATGAAAGCGCAAGAGCCTAATGCTTTCCGGGGGCAGTGACCGGGGGCGGAAACAAGCGTTAACAATCGAATATCACGCCCCTTACGGACAGGTCGTGATCGGAGAATCGGATTTATTTCAAAAGATCTCAAACCCGCCCTGCCGAGCGAGTTGCACCGAGTTCAGGGAAGAAGTGAAAGGCGGGATGTCAGAGACATTGGCACAGTGCCTATGAAGGGTAGACGCTTGTTATCGGGGTGCGCGTCAGCAACGACACACCCCGGCAACACAAGGCTCAGACGCCCAGGTAATCCAGAATCCCTTCAGCCGCATTACGGCCTTCGAAGATAGCGGTCACCACCAAGTCAGAGCCGCGCACCATGTCGCCACCGGCGAAGATCTTCGGGTTGCTGGTCTGGTGCTTGTACTGCGCCTGTTCCGGGGCCACGACACGGCCCTGGCTGTCGGTGCTGATGGTGAACTGCTCGAACCAGGGTGCCGGGCTTGGGCGGAAGCCGAAGGCGATGACCACGGCTTCTGCCGGGATAATCTCTTCGGAGCCCGGAATCGGCTCGGGACTGCGACGACCACGGGCATCCGGTTCGCCCAGGCGCGTCTCGACCACTTTCACGCCTTCAACCTTGCCCTCGCCGATGATGGCGATCGGCTGACGGTTGTAGAGGAACTTCACGCCTTCTTCCTTGGCGTTTTTCACTTCCTTGCGCGAGCCAGGCATGTTTTCTTCGTCGCGACGGTAGGCGCAGGTCACTGACTTGGCGCCCTGGCGGATCGAGGTGCGGTTGCAGTCCATCGCCGTATCGCCACCGCCCAGAACCACGACCCGCTTGCCCTTCATGTCGACGAAGTCTTCCGGGGCCTTTTCAAAGCCCAGGTTGCGATTGACGTTGGCGATCAGGAAGTCGAGCGCATCGTGCACGCCCGGCAGATCCTCACCGGGGAAGCCACCTTTCATGTAGGTGTAGGTGCCCATGCCCATGAACACCGCATCGTATTCTGCGAGCAGTTGATCGATGGTGACATCCTTGCCGACTTCGGTGTTGAGACGGAATTCGATGCCCATGCCGGTGAACACTTCACGGCGATGGCTCAGCACGGATTTCTCCAGCTTGAATTCCGGAATGCCGAAGGTCAGCAGACCGCCGATTTCCGGGTTCTTGTCGAACACCACCGGGGTTACGCCGCCACGCACCAGCACGTCGGCACAGCCCAGGCCCGCAGGCCCTGCGCCGATGATCGCGACGCGCTTGCCGGTCGGCACGACCTTGGACATGTCCGGACGCCAGCCCATGGCAAAGGCGGTATCGGTAATGTACTTTTCGACCGAACCGATGGTCACCGCACCGAAACCGTCGTTCAGTGTGCAGGCACCTTCACACAGGCGATCCTGCGGGCACACACGGCCGCAGACTTCCGGCAGGGTGTTGGTCTGGTGCGACAATTCCGCAGCCGCGAGGATATTGCCCTCGGCGACCAGCTTGAGCCAGTTGGGAATGAAGTTGTGCACCGGGCACTTCCATTCGCAGTACGGGTTGCCGCAACCCAGGCAGCGGTGCGCCTGATCGGCGGACTGCTGGGGCTTGAAAGGCTCGTAGATTTCCACGAACTCTTTCTTGCGTTGACGCAGCAGTTTCTTCTTCGGGTCTTTACGTCCGACGTCGATGAACTGGAAGTCGTTACTGAGACGTTCAGCCATTCTCTGGAGCCTCTTTGCGGCAGCTTCAAGCGACAAGCTCAAGCTGCAAGAAATCAATTCAGTTCAATTCACAGGGTGGCAAACTTGCGGCTTGAAGCTAACCGCTAGCAGCTGCTTTTACTGCGGATTCGCCCGAGTGCTGGACAGCAGCGATTTCAGGTTGGCAGCCTTGGGCTTGACCAGCCAGAAACGACGCAGGTAGTCGTCCAGGTTTTCCGCGATATTGCGGCCCCATTCGCTGTCGGTTTCCGCGACGTATTCATTCAGGACGCTTTGCAGGTGAGTGCGGTAAGCCTCCATCGATTCGCCGCTGATACGCTGGATCTCGACCAGTTCATGGTTGACGAGGTCAACGAAGGTGTTGTCCATGTCGAGCACGTAGGCGAAACCGCCGGTCATGCCGGAACCGAAGTTGTAGCCGGTCTTGCCCAGTACGCAGACGAAACCACCCGTCATGTATTCGCAGCAATGATCGCCAGTGCCTTCAACGACGGTGTGGGCACCTGAGTTACGCACGGCGAAACGCTCGCCTGCCGTACCTGCCGCAAACAGCTTGCCGCCAGTTGCGCCGTACAGGCAGGTGTTGCCGATAATCGCGCTTTCGTTGGTCTTGAACGGGCTGCCCTTGGGCGGCACGATCACCAGCTTGCCAGCGGTCATGCCCTTGCCGACGTAGTCGTTGGCATCGCCTTCCAGGTACATGTTCAGGCCACCGGCGTTCCACACGCCGAAGCTCTGACCGGCAGTGCCCTTGAAGCGGAAGGTGACAGGTGCCTTGTTCATGCCCTGATTGCCGTGCAGTCTGGCGATTTCACCAGAGATGCGCGCGCCGATGGAACGGTCGCAGTTGCAGATATCCAGTTCGTAGTCGCCGCCGCTGAGCGACTCGATGGCCGGCTTGGCCATCTCCACCATCTTCTCGGCCAGCAGGCCCTTGTCGAACGGCGGGTTGCGATCCACCTGGCTGAACTGCGGTTTGTCGGCCGGAATATGGTCGCTGCCCAGCAACGGTGTCAGGTCCAGATGCTGCTGCTTCTCGGTTTCGCCCGGCAGGATGTCCAGCAGGTCGGTACGGCCGATCAGCTCTTCCAGCGAGCGAACACCCAGCCTGGCCAGCCACTCGCGGGTTTCTTCTGCCACGTAGGTGAAGAAGTTGATCACCATGTCGACAGTGCCGATGTAGTGGTCCTTGCGCAGCTTTTCGTTCTGAGTCGCTACGCCGGTGGCGCAGTTGTTCAGGTGGCAGATACGCAGGTATTTGCAGCCCAGCGCGATCATCGGCGCGGTGCCGAAACCGAAGCTTTCGGCCCCGAGAATGGCGGCCTTGATCACGTCCAGGCCGGTTTTCAGACCACCGTCGGTCTGTACCCGAACCTTGCCGCGCAGGTCGTTGCCACGCAGGGTCTGGTGGGTTTCGGCCAGCCCCAGCTCCCACGGTGCGCCGGCGTATTTGATCGAGGTCAGTGGCGATGCACCGGTGCCGCCGTCGTAACCGGAAATGGTGATCAGGTCGGCATAGGCCTTGGCGACACCGGCGGCAATGGTACCGACGCCCGCTTCTGCCACCAGCTTGACCGACACCAGCGCCGCCGGGTTGACCTGTTTCAGGTCAAAAATCAGCTGCGACAAGTCTTCGATGGAATAGATGTCGTGGTGCGGCGGCGGCGAAATCAGCGTCACGCCCGGTACCGCATAACGCAGCTTGGCGATCAGGCCATTGACCTTGCCACCCGGCAGTTGCCCGCCCTCGCCCGGCTTGGCGCCCTGCGCGACCTTGATCTGCAGCACATCGGCATTGACCAGATACTCGGGCGTGACGCCAAAGCGGCCCGTCGCAATCTGCTTGATCTTGGAACTGCGCACCGTGCCGTAACGGGCCGGGTCTTCGCCACCCTCACCGGAGTTGGAGCGCGCGCCCAGGCGGTTCATCGCCTCGGCCAGCGCTTCGTGGGCCTCGGGCGACAAGGCACCCAGAGAAATACCGGCCGAGTCGAAGCGCTTGAGGATTTCGCTCAGCGGCTCGATTTCGTCGATGTTCAGCGGCTGATCGATTGTCCTGACCTGCAGCAGGTCACGAATCATCGACACCGGACGCTGGTCCACCAGCGAGGTGTATTCCTTGAACTTGCTGTAGTCACCCTGCTGCACGGCAGCCTGCAGGGTGCTGACCACGTCCGGGTTGTAGGCATGGTATTCGCCACCAAACACGAACTTGAGCAGGCCGCCTTGCTGGATCGGCTTGCGCGGGCTCCAGGCTTCGGCAGCCAGCGCCTTCTGTTCGGCTTCGATGTCGACGAAGCGCGCGCCCTTCAGGCGGCTCGGCACGCCGCGGAAGCTCATGTCGCAGACTTCCTCGGACAGACCGATGGCTTCGAACAATTGTGCGCCACGGTAGGACGCAACGGTCGAGATGCCCATCTTCGAGAGGATCTTGAGCAGGCCCTTGGTGATGCCTTTGCGGTAGTTCTTGAAGACTTCGTACAGATCGCCCAGCACTTCGCCGGTACGGATCAGGTCGCCCAGCACTTCGTAGGCCAGGAACGGATAGACCGCCGAGGCGCCGAAGCCGATCAACACGGCGAAATGGTGCGGGTCACGCGCCGTCGCGGTTTCGACCAGGATGTTGCTGTCGCAGCGCAGACCCTGTTCGGTCAGACGGTGGTGAACCGCGCCGACCGCCAGCGAGGCGTGCACCGGCAGTTTGCCCGGCGCAATGTGTCGGTCGCTCAGCACGATCAGCGTATGACCGGAACGCACGGCCTCTTCGGCCTGATCGGCAACGTTGCGCACAGCGGCTTCAAGGCCCAGGCTTTCATCGTAGTTCAGGTCAATGATATGGCGTTCGAACCCTGGACGCTCCAGGTTCATCAGCGAGCGCCATTTGGCTGGCGAAATGACCGGCGAGCTGAGAATCACGCGCGAGGCGTGCTCCGGCGACTCCTGGAAAATATTGCGCTCGGCACCGAGGCAGATTTCCAGCGACATGACGATGGCTTCGCGCAGCGGGTCGATCGGCGGGTTGGTCACCTGCGCGAATTGCTGACGGAAGTAATCGTAAGGCGAGCGCACACGACGCGACAGCACGGCCATTGGCGTGTCATCACCCATCGAGCCTACGGCTTCCTGCCCCTGCTCGCCCAGTGGGCGCAGTACCTGATCACGCTCTTCGAACGTGACCTGGTACATTTTCATGTACTGCTTGAGCTGCTCGCTGTCGTAAAAAGCCGAACCGTGGTCGTTGTCTTCCATGGTGGCCTGAATGCGCAGGGCATTCTTGCGCAGCCATTGCTTGTACGGGTGACGCGACTTGAGGCGGTTGTCGATGGCATCGGTGTCGAGGATCTGACCGGTTTCGGTGTCCACGGCAAAGATCTGCCCCGGACCGACACGGCCCTTGGCGATGACATCTTCGGGTTTGTAATCCCACACGCCGATTTCCGACGCCAGGGTGATGTAGCCGTTCCTGGTCGTGACCCAGCGCGCCGGGCGCAGGCCGTTGCGGTCGAGCAGGCAGACCGCATGACGACCTTCGGTCATGACCACGCCCGCAGGACCGTCCCACGGCTCCATGTGCATGGAGTTGTACTCATAGAACGCCCGCAGATCCGGGTCCATGGTCTCGACGTTCTGCCACGCAGGCGGAATGATCATGCGCACGCCACGGAACAGGTCGATGCCGCCGGTGACCATCAGCTCGAGCATGTTGTCCATGCTCGACGAGTCAGAACCCACGCGGTTGACCAGCGGGCCCAGCTCGTCCAGGTCCATCAGATCGTTGGTGAACTTGGTGCGCCGCGCCTGCGCCCAGTTGCGGTTGCCGGTGATGGTGTTGATCTCGCCGTTGTGGGCGAGAAAACGGAACGGCTGCGCCAGCGGCCATTTCGGCAGGGTATTGGTGGAAAAGCGCTGGTGGAACACGCAGATAGCGGTCTGCAGACGCTCGTCGCTCAGGTCCGGGAAGAAGGCCGTGAGGTCGGCCGGCATCATCAGGCCTTTATAAATGATGGTCTTGTGCGAAAAGCTGCAGATGTAGTGATCGGTATCGGCGGCGTTGGACACCGACGAGCGGCGACGCGCACTGAACAGTTTGATGGCGAACTCCTGATCGCTCAGGCCCTCACCGCCAATGAATACCTGCTCGATTTTCGGCAGGCGCTCCAGCGCCAGGCGACCCAGAACGCTGGTATCGATCGGCACCTGACGCCAGCCCACCAGATCCAGGCCTTCGGCGAGGATTTCACGGTTCATGTTTTCGCGTGCGGCGTCGGCCTTGGCGTCGTCCTGATTGAGGAACACCATGCCCACAGCATATTGGCGGGGCAGATCGACGTCGAAGTGTTGCTTGGCAATCGCACGCAGGAAGCCATCGGGCTTCTGAATCAACAGACCGCAACCGTCGCCGGTCTTGCCGTCGGCGTTGATACCGCCACGGTGGGTCATGCAGGTCAGGGCCTGAACGGCCGTCTGCAACAGGTGATGACTGGGCTCGCCCTGCATATGAGCGATCAGGCCGAAGCCGCAGTTATCCTTGAATTCATCTGGTTGGTACAGACCTGCTTTCATAGACACTTTCTCACCAGGCTGCCTCTATGCGAGGCAAATTTCCTTTTAATTCAACCAATTGCCTGTCACGCCGAACGTGCGCCAGCTTCGGACAGGCAAAACGGAGGTCATTGTACACAGCGACACAAGGGCTCACAAATTTAACGACGACTGGCTGATAATCAATGTCGCAATTATGAAAGTTTTAAAACGGGTCGCTGTGCTAGTCAAAGTATTTCTTCATGAATCTGACTGACGCGACGGGAGACTGTAAGGCGCTTGTAACGCAGACGCCGCAAGGCGCGGGCCGATAGGCCGCGCGCGCAGGCGGGTTAAGTCAGGCAGGTCGGCAAACGGCCCGGGTAGGGCCGCTGCGACTTCAACGAGTGGCGCCGAGCTCTTGTTGGACGCTGGCGACAGTACGAGGCCAAGGTTTACCAGCCTGAACCTTGGCTGGCAATACCTTGATGGCTGCCAGGGCGGCAGCGCGGTCAGGAAAGTTGCCGTACGTCACAACGTACAGCGGCTTGCCCTGCAGGGTTTTCTTGAAATAACGATACTCGCCACCCTGCTCTGCAACGTAGGCCTGGGCCGTCGCTTCGGAGCTGGTGCCGAGAATCTGCACCACGTAGTGGCCTGGTGCCTGGCTGCTGTACCAGTTACCGCCGGCAGCCGGTTTGGCGGCGGCCGCTGCCGGTTTTTCAGCCGGTTTGGCAGCCGGAGCCGGGGCAGGCTTGGCCGTAGCAACCTGAGTCTGCGCAGGTGCCGGCTTGGCCGCTGGCGCAGGTGCAGGTGCAGGTGTCGGCGCAGGGATGGACGAACGAGGCGTCTGCGCTGCGGCCTGACCTGCCTGACCTGCCGGAACACCGGCTGGAGGCGCAGTAGTGGTCACGGTCGGCGGCTGGGCAGGCGAACCTGTCGGCACGGCGTCTTCGTCGGAATCACTGGAACCGGCGGCTTCGGCCAGAGGACCGCGCATCACCGGTTGGTTGCCATTCATCGGCAACGGCATCGGCTGGGAATTGCCAGCGAATTCGATGGCCGGGCTGCCGTTGTTCGATTGTTGAGCAGTTGGCTTGCCTTCGCCCAGCGGCAGCTGCGCCTGAGCGGAAGCCGGGGCATTGGCGGGTGTACCCGTCTTGTCGCCGCGACCCGGGATCAGCACGGCTGCTGCCACGGCCACTATGACAACGGCACCCAAGGCCAATACGTGTTTTTTCGGCATTTTGAACCCCACACTTGGACGCTTGACCGCGGAACGACTCGCGATCATCGCCTCGATCATTGAATCGCGGGCTACCTGGTTGATTGCGCCAGGCCAGCCATCGGACTGTTCATGAATATCGGTGATCTGGTCGGCGGTGAACAACGCGATTCCCTGCCCTGCACCCTCCAGACGCTGAGCCAGATACTCCCGGGTTTCCTCTTCCGTATAGGGTTGCAGCTCGATGACGTGAAAGCGTTCGCCTTCGACATCGCCCTGCAGGTCGGCACACATCTGATCGAGACGATCGAGCAGCGATGGCTCTCCAAACAGGAATACATGCGGACGCCCTTCAGGCGTTCCCGCAGCAAGACCCAGCAACGCTTCGAGCGCCGAATCGCCAAGTTGTTCCGCATCGTCAACCAGCAGGTAGACTTCCTGACCGGTCAGCCCGAGCTGCACGACCTGCGACAGGATCGACTGCATTTCAGCCTGGGCGACGCTCAGCGCCTGCGCGACCTGCTGCAGCACGCCCGCAGCATCGCCGGCACCGCGCGCAGAAATCACGACACTTTGCACCGACTGCTTGTTGGTACTCGCCACCAACGCCTGGCGCAGCAGGGTCTTGCCGCTGCCCTGAGGCCCGGTGACCGCCAGCAGCAACTGGCTGTAGCGCGCCAGATGATGAAGCTGACCCAGCACAGGCTTGCGTTGGGCAGGAAAGAATTTGAAGCCAGGTACCCGCGCCGCAAAGGGGTCATGACTCAACTGATAATGGCCGAGGAAGGCCTCGTCGGCATGCAAACTAGTCATGGGGTTTCCGTTAACCTCTGAGCTGATCCACCAGGGCGCGATAATCCGCAACCAGAGTGGCCTGTAATACTTCTTTTGGATATTCGTCCGTGATAACCGCTTCACCCATCCGGCGCAACAGCACCAGACGCAAGCGACCGTCGATGACTTTCTTGTCGATCGCCATGTGTTCGAGGAAATTGTCTTGCGTCATGTCCTGCGGCGGCACGACCGGCAGCCCGGCACGCTGAAACAGGCGAATGCCGCGATCCCGCTCCTGCGTGCTGATCCAGCCCAGGCGCGAGGACATTTCCAGCGCCATGACCGTACCGGCAGCAACCGCCTCGCCATGCAGCCAGACACCATAGCCCATATGCGTCTCGATGGCGTGCCCGAATGTGTGACCCAGGTTCAATGTCGCACGAACACCGGACTCGCGCTCATCGGCGCCGACCACCAGCGCCTTGGCGGCGCAGGAACGTTCGATGGCCACGGTCAGCGCCGCCTGGTCCAGCCCGCGCAGTGCATCGACGTGCTCTTCGAGCCAGGTCAGAAAGGGTTCGTCGCAGATCAGGCCGTACTTGATGACTTCCGCCAGCCCGGCGGACAGCTCACGCTCGGGCAGGGTATTGAGCGATGCGGTATCGATCAGCACCACACTCGGCTGATAGAAGGCACCGACCATGTTCTTGCCCAGCGGGTGGTTGATGCCGGTCTTGCCGCCGACCGACGAGTCCACCTGAGACAGCAGCGTGGTCGGGATCTGGATGAAGTTCACGCCACGCTGATAGCAGGCGGCAGCGAACCCGGCCATGTCGCCGATCACCCCGCCACCCAAGGCGATGACCGTGGTACGACGATCATGACGGGCGGTCAGCAGGCCATCGAAAATGGTCTGCAGGGTCTCCCAGTTCTTGAACGCCTCGCCATCGGGCAGAACAATCGGCAGAACGTTGTAACCGGCCAGGGTTTGCGTCAGGCGTTCCAGGTACAGCGGTGCCACTGTCGTGTTGGAAACGATAGCTACCTGGCGCCCGACGATATGCGGGGCCAGGAGCTCTGGCTGATCCAGCAGGCCTTCGCCAATATGGATCGGGTAGCTACGCTCACCAAGCTCGACCTTAAGTGTCTGCATGTGTCCCCACATTGATTACCGATTGGACGGTTTGTGCTTCAGCAGGTCATGACGCAAGGCCATGCACCGTCGCTGTTTTCCGGGCGTCGAGAATAGCGCATTTTCGCCTGCGCTTTAACGGGGAGGAAGCTCTGCCAGTCGCGCCAGTATCTCAAGAACCACCATTCGGGGCGGCCGCTCATCGGTTTCAATCACGATATCGGCGATTTCCCGATAAAACGGGTCACGGATGGCCAGCAACTCGCTCAGTACCCGGGCAGGATCGGCGGTACGCAGCAAAGGCCGATTGCGATCACGCGCGGTGCGCCCCACCTGTTGCTCGATCGAGGCGTGCAGATAAACCACGCGCCCGCCGGCGCGCAGTGCATGGCGATTTTCGCTGCGCATGACCGCACCACCGCCGGTCGCCAGAACCACGCCATCGGCGGCGCACAGCTCGGCAATCATGGCCTGCTCGCGATCACGAAAACCCGGTTCGCCTTCTTTGTCGAAGATCCAGGGAATATTGGCGCCCGTACGCAGCTCGATTTCCTTGTCGGAATCCTTGAACGGCAGTCGCAATTCTTTGGCAAGCAAACGGCCGATGGTGCTCTTGCCAGCACCCATCGGCCCCACAAGTATTAAATTTCGCACAAAATCAACGACTCACAGAAATCGCCTGGTTGTTCATGATACGCGGAGTCAAAAATACCAACAGCTCGGATTTGGACTCGGATACCACATCGCGCCTGAAAAGCCGGCCAAGATACGGTACATCGCCAAGAAATGGCACTTTATCGACAACTTTACTTTGCGTATTCGAGAACACACCACCGATGACGATGGTTTCGCCGTCGGAAATCAGCACCTTGGCGTTGACCTCGTTCTTCTTGATGGGCGGTACGCCCAGTACCGCATTCAGGTAGTCCGGCTCGTCCTTGGTGACCTTCACTTCCATGATGATGCGGTTGTCCGGCGTGATCTGCGGCGTCACTTCAAGCGACAGGGAAGCTTCCTTGAAGCTCACGGTGGTCGCACCGCTGGAGCTGGATTCCTGATACGGGATCTCCGTGCCCTTGAGGATCTTGGCGGTTTCCTTGTCGGAAGTGACCACCTTGGGCTGGGAGACGATTTCACCGTTACCGGTTTTCTCCATGGCACTCAGCTCAAGGTCCAGCAGCGTGTTGTTGGTCACGAAGCCCAGGCCTATGCCGGTCGTCGCATCAGCAGCGCCCAGGTCCACGAACGGCACGTTGGAGGTCACACTGCTGCCAGTGTTACCGGCCTCGTCGCCGTTATTATCCAGCCCGTAGGTTGTCCATTTGCCGCTGCCGCTGGTGTTGGTAGACCCGCCCCAGCGTACCCCGAGCTGCTTGTTGTAATCGACGTTGGCCTCGACGATGCGCGCCTCGATCATCACCTGGCGTACCGGGATGTCCAGTTGCGACACGATACGACGCAGTTCGTCGAGTCGTTCCTGGGTCTGGTAGGCAATGATGTTGTTGGTCCGGTCGTCCACCGTGATCGAGCCGCGCTCGTCGGCCTTGGACTCGGCGCTGGTCACGGACTGGAACAGCTTGGCGATGTCGGCTGCCTTGGCGTAATTGACCTGCAGCAGTTCGCGGCGCAGGGGCGCCAGCTCGGCGATCTGTTTGAGCGATTCCAGCTCCTGACGCTCACGGGCGGCAATTTCATCGGCTGGTGCGACCAGCAGAACGTTGCCAACCTTGCGCTTGTCCAGGCCCTTGGTTTTCAGCACCAGATCCAGCGCCTGATCCCATGGCACATTCTGCAGACGCAGGGTGATACCGCCCTGGACCGTATCACTGGCCACCAGATTGAGGTTGGTGAAGTCGGCAATCAGCTGCAGCACCGAACGCACATCGATGTCCTGGAAGTTCAGCGACAGCTTTTCACCGGTGTACACCGGCTTGTCGGCAGCGCGGCGGTCCAGATCCTCGTTGGTCAACGGGCGCACGCTGATCGTCAGCTTGTTTTCGGTCTGGAACGCCGAGTAGTCGAAGGCGCCCGACGGCTCGATCAGAATGCTGGCCTTGTCACCTGTCGCCGAAGCACTGACGAACTGCACCGGCGTGGCGAAGTCCTTGACGTCCAGGCGGACGCGCAGCGGTTCGGGCAGCTGGGTCTTGGCGAAGTCCACGCGGATCTTGCCGCCCTGCTCCTGAATATCCGGGGCAATGCTGGGGTTGCTCAGGTCAATGACCACATTGCCTTCACCCAGCTCGCCACGCTGAAAGTCGACATTCCTGATGGCCTTGACGCCAGCGGGGATGAACGGCTTGGCGGATGCCGGTGTGGGCGGTGGCACCGCGACCCGTTGCGCGCCCATCGCGGTGGTCGGCTGGGAGGCTTGCGCGGCGCCGGCACCCTGGCCGATGACCACGAACAGGTTGTTGCCATCGACGCGGGAGCTGTACGGCGAAAGCGTGGTCAGGTTGATGATCACCCGGGTACGGTCCTGAGCCTGTACCACGACCACACTGCGCGCATTGCCGGTGCCCAGGTCACGACTTTTGGTCGCCAGCTGGCTGGTAACACCCGGCAGGTCCAGCGCAATGCGCGCCGGTTGCGAGGTGGTGTAACCGCGCGGTGCAGGCACCGGGGCGTCGAATGCCAGCTTCAGCTCGATGCGGTCACCCGGCAGGGCGGCGACATCCAGGGTCTTGAGGTTGGCAGCCTGGAGAACCGGCGACAGCATCGCGATGCATAACGACACGCCGATAATCGAGAGAATCCGGGTCATGATCAATTTCCGTTGAGCGCTACTGTGCATACTTGGCCTTGCCCACTTCATGAGCGTTCTTTGAGGGCGATCGTGCGCGGCCTTTCCAGCCACGCCCCCTCTCCATCAGGAACAATTTCGATGACATCAACCTGCGCGTCGCCGATCGACACTACCCGGCCGTTGTTACGCCCCAGGTAGTCGCCCACCTTGACGCGATGAACACCTCCGGCACCGCGCAGCAGGGCGAATGTCCCTGACTCGTTGCCCATCGTGCCGACCATCTCGAACGACTCGATATTGAAGCCTTCAAGGAACTGTTTGACCCGGTGTTCGTCCGGCGCCACCAGCCGTGACCCCTTCTGGCGGTTGAGCAGGTCGATCTTGACCGGCGGCTGAAAAGGACTGCGCAGCGTGGAGGCGTTGTAGGTGAACGCCTCATACGGCCGAAACTTGGGCAGCGGCTCGATGTTGCCACTCGGGCGGGCTCTGGCCTGATCCATGAATTCAGAAAGATCGGCAAAATCATTGTCATTACCGCAACCGGCCAGCCCTGCCAGAACCACACTGACGCACAGCAATCGCGCCGCCCTCATTTCTTCAGCCCTTCATCGTTGTAGCGGTAGGTCTTGGCCAGAATGCTCATGCGCAACTTGGTCGGCACCTTGGGATCGACCGGCTTGATTTCGAAATCATGCAGCGTGACGATGCGCGGCAGGCTGGCGACGCCGCTGACGAAGGTCGCCAGGTCGTGATAACCACCGACCACGGTGATCTGTATCGGCAGCTCGATGTAGAACTGCTGGGCCGCCTCGGGCAGCAGCTTGATTTCCTCGAACTCGAGCCCGCTTCCCAGTCCGGTGCGGGTGATGTCCTCAAGCAGCCCAGGCACTTCGGTGTCGCTGGGCAATTGCCGCAGCAGGGCACCGAAGGTGTTTTCCATTTCTTCCATCTGCTTCTTGTACGGCTCGAGGTTGGCCGCCTGGAAGGCCTTGTTGGAGAACTGCTCCTTGAGCGTCACCTCGCTGCCCTGCGCGCTTTCCAGCTGGGTTTCCAGATCCTGGATAAAGAAGAAATAGCCCAGAGCGAAAATCATGACCGCGACCAGCACCCCGGCAATGGCCTTGATCGCCGCAGGCCATGAGCCGAGGTTGTTCAGGTCCAGTTCACTCAGATCGACCTTGCGCAGCCCTTCCAGCCATTCGGACATATTCATGGCTTGGCTCCTGCGGCAGCGGCAACCGGTGGCTGGGTCTGGCGTACGGTCAACTGAAAGACGTTGGCCTGATCCACAGCACCGGCGGTCGTGGCCTTGACCTCGGTCAGGCTCGGCGCTTCCAGCCAGTCGGAAGCTTCAAGATTACGCATCAGGTCGGAAACCCGGTTGTTCGACTCGGCAGCACCATTGATGGCGATCAGCTTGTCGGTCATTTTGACCTGCGAGTAATAGACGCCATCCGGCAGGGTCCGCGCCAGTTGATCGAAGACGCGCCCGGTGATCGGGCGGTTGCCTTGCAGGTCCTGAATGATCTTCATGCGCTCGAGCAGTTGCTTGCGACGGGCCTTGAGATCACTGATCTCCTTGATGCGGATATCGAGCTGGGCAATCTGTGTCTGCAGAAACGCATTGCGCGCCATCTGATGCTCGAGGGCGTTGCTGACGTACCGATCGATCAGAAACAGAATGCCGACTGATACCACCAACACGCCGACCAAGGCAGTCAGGAAGCGTTTCTTTCGTTCTTCGCGAAGCTCTTCGCGCCACGGTAATAAGTTGATCCGCGCCATCAGTCGAAACTCCTCAACGCCAGGCCACACGCGATCATCAGCGCCGGCGCATCACTGGCCAGGGCGCCGGCATTGACCTTGGAACTCAGGGCCATGTCGGCAAACGGGTTGGCGACCATGGTCGGAGTGCCGATGCGCCGCTGGATCAGATGCTCCAGCCCTGAAATCGAAGCCGTGCCGCCTGCCAGCATGATGTGATCCACGGAGTTGTATTGACCGGCCGCAAAGAAGAACTGCAGGGAGCGGGAAACCTGCTGCACCAGCGCTTCCTTGAAGGGGTCGAGCACCTCGCTGACGTAGTCGTCGGGCAAGCCGCCCTGCTTCTTGGCAAGCCCGGCTTCCTCCATGGAGAGCCCGTAGCGGCGCTGAATTTCGTCAGTCAGCTGGCGCCCGCCAAACAGCTGCTCGCGGGTATAAATGATCCGGCCATGATGCAGCACGCTCAGGGTGGTCATGGTGGCGCCGATATCGACCACGGCCACCGTCAGCTCGTCATGACCGTTGCCCAGTTGCGCGGCCAGCAGTCCGAACGAGCGCTCAAGCGCGTAGGCCTCGACATCGACCACGCGCGCGGTCAGCCCGGCCAGCGCCAGGGCGGCCTCGCGCACTTCGACGTTCTCCTTGCGGCAAGCAGCCAGCAACACCTCGACGCGCTCGGGATTGCGCACCGAATAGCCCTGCACTTCGAAATCGATAGCGACTTCTTCCAGCGGATAGGGGATGTACTGGTCAGCTTCAAGCTTGAGCTGGTTTTCCATGTCATCGTCGGAAAGACCGGCGTCCATCTCGATGGTCTTGGTGATCACCGCCGAACCGGCCACGGCAACCGCCACGTTCTTGACGCTGGTCTTGGCCTTGGCGAGCACGCGAGACAACGCCTGCCCGACCCCTTCGAGTTCGGCAATGTTCTTTTCGACGACAGCGTTGGCCGGCAACGGCTCTACTGCGTAAGACTCGACCTTGTAACGGGTGCCGGAACGACTCAATTCCAGGAGTTTTACCGAGGTGGAGCTAATATCGATCCCTAGAAGGGTGTTGGCCTTCTTACTGAAGAGTTCGAACACAACCTGATTCCTATGAGTTTCCGTCACTTACGGAGTTATTTCGGGCCAACGTCACTGTCGACAGCCTTGACAGTAGCGCAAATCACGCGTGGGGACGAAAAATGCTTATAATGCCCAGCGTTTTTTTCATTTAACAAAGCTTCAAGGCATGTTCATTTGTAAATGCCTGCGCTTAACCCATTATTTTTTCTGGAAATCCAAAAGCCTTGATACGCCTGCTGAAGTTTTTCTGGTGGTCCCTCGTCGCGGTATTCTGCTCGCTGTTGCTTGGCCTGAGCGGCGCGTTTCTTTACCTGAGCCCGACCCTGCCCTCCGTTGACGCGCTGCGAAGCATTCAACTGCAAATCCCCCTGCGCGTGTTCACCAGCGACGGCAAGCTGATTGCCGAGTTCGGTGAAATGCGCCGCACGCCGATTCGCTTCGCGGAAATCCCGCCCAATTTCATCAACGCACTGCTGTCGGCCGAAGACGACAACTTCGCCAACCACTACGGCGTCGACCCGGGCAGCCTGATGCGCGCCGCCACTCAACTGGTCAAGAGCGGCCATATCCAGTCAGGCGGCAGTACCATCACCATGCAGGTCGCGAAAAACTTCTTCCTGACCAGCGAGCGCAGCTTTTCGCGCAAAACCACCGAGATCCTGTTGGCCTTGCAAATCGAGCGCCAACTTACCAAGGACGAGATTCTCGAGCTGTACGTCAACAAGATTTATCTGGGTAACCGCGCCTACGGGATCGAGGCAGCGGCGCAAGTCTACTATGGCAAATCGATTCGCGATGTAAGCCTTGCGCAAATGGCCATGATTGCCGGTCTGCCCAAGGCACCGTCACGCTTCAACCCGTTGGCCAACCCGACCCGTGCCAAGGAACGTCGCGACTGGATCCTCGGCCGCATGTATCGTCTGGGCAAGATCGACCAGGCCGCTTACCAGGCAGCGCTGAACGAACCGCTCAACGCCAGCTATCACGTGCCGACGCCGGAAGTGAATGCGCCGTACATCGCTGAAATGGCGCGGGCAGAAATGGTCGGCCGCTATGGCAGCGAGGCCTACACAGAAGGCTTCCGCGTCACCACGACGGTGCCGAGCGACCTTCAGGAACACGCCAACAAGTCCATCCAGCAAGGCTTGATCGATTATGACCAGCGCCACGGCTACCGTGGTCCGGAAAGCCGTTTCCCGGGCATGACCCGCGCCAACTGGGTACAGGAACTGACCAGGCAGCGCATGATCAACGGCCTCGAGCCCGGCATCGTGACCCAGGTTGACAAGACCGGTCTGCGCGTTCTGACCCACAACGGCGAGAAGGAAGAAACCGTAGACTGGGCCACCATGAAGTGGGCGCGGCCTTACCTGAATACCAACAGCCTGGGCGCCAATCCGAAGCAGCCGGGTGACGTTGCCAAGGTCGGCGACCTGGTTCGTCTGCTGCGCCAGGACGATGGCTCGCTGAAATTCAGTCAAATTCCCGTCGCGCAGAGCGCACTAGTATCGCTTGATCCGCAGAACGGTGCCATTCGTGCGCTGGTCGGCGGCTTCGCGTTCGAGCAGAGCAACTACAACCGTGCCATGCAGGCCAAACGTCAACCGGGCTCCAGCTTCAAGCCGTTCATCTACAGCGCGGCGCTGGATAACGGCTACACCGCTTCCAGCCTGGTGAACGACGCGCCTATCGTCTTTGTCGACGAATACCTGGACAAGGTATGGCGTCCGAAAAATGACACCAACACCTTCCTCGGGCCGATCCGCCTGCGCGAGGCGCTGTACAAATCTCGTAACCTGGTATCGATCCGCTTGCTTCAGGCCCTCGGCATCGACAGCACCATCGACTACATCACCCGCTTCGGCTTCTCCAAGCAGGACTTGCCGCGCAACCTGTCGCTGGCACTGGGTACGGCGACACTGACCCCGATGGAAATCGCCACCGGCTGGGCGACCTTCGCCAACGGCGGTTACAAGGTCAGCCCTTATCTGATCCAGACCATCGAGAACCGTGACGGCCAGACCCTGTTTGTCGCCAACCCGCCAAGCGTTCCGGCCAATGACGTCAATACCGCGCCCAATACTTCGACCTTTGCGGTACATGACAGCCCGAGCGTGGTTGCGGGTCCACCGGGCGCACCAGCCCAGCCGCAAGCGCCTGCCGTTGCCGAGCGCATTGTCGATGGCCGCACCACGTACATTCTGAACAGCATGCTGCAGGACGTGATCAAGCGCGGCACCGGGCGCCGCGCGCTGTCCATGAACAGACCGGACATCGCCGGCAAGACCGGTACCACCAACGATTCCAAGGATGCCTGGTTCTCCGGGTATAACGCAGACTACGTGACGACGGTGTGGAGTGGTTTCGATCAGCCTGAAAGCCTTGGCCGTCACGAATTCGGCGGGACGGTCTCGCTGCCGATCTGGATGGACTACATGAGCGCTGCGCTCAAGGACAAGCCGCCGCATCAACAGGCCGAACCGCCAGGCATTCTCAGCCTGCGCGTCGACCCATTGAGTGGCCGCGCCGCTACGCCAAGCACGCCGAACGCATTCTTCGAGCTGTTCAAAAGCGAAGACACACCGCCAAGCGTCAACGAACTGGGCGGCAGCAGTGCACCGGGCAGCCCGTTACCGGCAGATGAGTCCGCGCCAATCGATTTGTTCTGATAGCACTGCGCAGGCTTGTGACGCGGAGCGTCACGAAAGGCATTGCCACGCTGGAGCGTGAGGAACGATAGTCGTCAGTCAGATCACCATCGTGCCCATGCTCCGCCCTGACGGTTATACGCAGGTCCCGTGGGAGCGAGCTTGCTCGCGAAGAGGCCAGTTCAATCCCGAAAATGCCCCACAAGTGCAGGGTATCCAAGGCATAAAAAAACCCCTGCATCGCTGCAGGGGTTTTTTATTGGCTCAGGGATCAGCCCTTGAACACGTCATCCACGCTGGTCAGCGGGTAGTGCTTCGGATAAGGCAGGGTGGCAACGCCGCTTTCGATGGCGGCCTTGGCCACTGCATCGGCGATCAGGCCCAGCAGGCGCGTATCCATTGGTTTCGGGATGATGTACTCACGACCGAATTCCAGTTTGATGCCGCCGTAGGCGTCGCTGACTTCCTGTGGCACAGGCAGCTTGGCCAGTTCGCGCAAGGCGTTGGCCGCAGCGATTTTCATTTCTTCGTTGATGCGCTTGGCGCGAACGTCCAGAGCACCACGGAAGATGAACGGGAAGCCCAGCACGTTGTTGACCTGGTTCGGGTAGTCCGAACGGCCAGTGGCCATGATCACATCGCTGCGCGTGGCGTGAGCCAGTTCCGGGGAGATTTCCGGATCAGGGTTCGAGCAAGCGAACACGATCGGGTCCTTGGCCATCAGCTTGAGGTTTTCAGCGCTCAGCAGGTTAGGGCCGGACAGGCCTACGAATACGTCAGCGCCATCCAGTGCATCGGTCAGCGAGCGCTTCTCGGTAGCGTGAGCGAATGCAGCCTTGTACTGGTTCAGGTCGGTACGGCCGGAGTGGATAACGCCGGTACGGTCGACCATGAAGATGTTTTCGATCTTCGCGCCCATGCTCACCAGCAGCTTCATGCAGGAGATGGCTGCAGCGCCAGCGCCCAGGCAGACGATCTTCGCCGATTCGAGGGTCTTGCCGACGATTTCCAGTGCGTTGATCATGCCGGCCGCCGTCACGATAGCGGTGCCGTGCTGGTCATCATGGAAAACCGGGATGTCGCACTGTTCGATCAGCGCCTTCTCGATTTCAAAGCACTCAGGCGCCTTGATGTCTTCCAGGTTGATGCCACCGAAGGTGATGGAGATACGCTTGACGGTGTCGATGAACGCCTGCGGGCTTTCGGAATCGACTTCGATATCGAAAACGTCGATACCGGCGAAGCGCTTGAACAGAACGCCCTTACCTTCCATGACCGGCTTGGAAGCCAATGGCCCCAGATCGCCGAGGCCGAGAATCGCGGTGCCATCAGAAATAACTGCTACCAGATTGCCTTTGCCGGTGTACTTGTAAGCCAGCTCGGGGTCACGGGCAATTTCACGCACGGGTTCAGCAACGCCAGGGCTGTAGGCCAGAGCCAGGTCACGAGCGGTTGCGGTCGGCTTGGTGAGTTCGACGCTCAGCTTCCCCGGACGAGGATTGGCATGGTATTCGAGCGCGGCAGTTTTCAGATCTGACATGTATTGGATTCCGCTTTTTTTACTGTGGGACAGACGGACCGCCGAGGATACGCAAGATGCATAGTCCTAACAAGACTGGCCAGTCACTGCTGTCAATAGGCACAGGCTTAGAGGCCTGATACGTGAACACTCGGTCACGCTCGTCGGATCACTGGCCTGGAGGGCGCTTCTAACGGCGGGGAGGGCTCAGCATGGCGGGATGGGTCAGTGGCAGCAGCCAGCGGGACTGCCCGGCTTTCAGGCCCGCGCGCCGGGAGCGGTCGACTACCCAGCCACGCGCTTCGACCTGCTGCCCTTCGAGGCGCTGGAGCATCGCCGTATCGAACGCATTCAGGTGGGCAGGCGCGACACGCAGGACCAGCGAGCCCTGCAACTCGATCCAGATACCGCCGCGATTGCGCTGCACACGCCTGACCTGACCGGACACAATCGCGAACCCGCCTTTGCTCAGCCGGGTCGAGGACTGCACCGGCGAATTGCGCCACACACCCAGCCGCGCCTGACGTGCCTGACGCTCCGCGCCCTGCTGGCAAGCGACCAGCCTGACATTGGGCGCAACGGCCACCAGATAGCCCAGACCTTCACTCAGCAACTGCGCCTCGAGGTTGGCGCCCTTACGGTCATAGACGTTGGCCAGCGTGCGACCGTAATGATCCTTGCCCTGCTGGCCGATACGCAGCCTGACCTTGCCGCCGCTTTCATTCACCAGCGTCTGCAAGCGCTTTTTCGCCGCCTCGGCAAACGGTTCGGCCGACCGGCCTTTCCTGCCGGTTTCAGGCGTATTGAGCCCGATCATCCGCACACTGCGGCCATCGGTCAGCTTTAACGTGTCGCCGTCGACCACACGCTGCACCTGTGCAATCGGCAACGAGGCAGGTGCGGGGCAGAAGGCCTGCGCAGCGGACACCCAAATCGCGGGCATAAAAAAGACGCCCACAAGGAGCGCCTTTTCAAGCAGCCTGGAGATGCCCATAGGGCAGCCAGTCTTACTTCGCTTTGGTTGCGCCGAACGCACCGAAACGGGATTTGAACTTGTCGACACGGCCGCCAACGTCAAGCATCTTCTGCTTGCCGGTGTAGAACGGGTGGCACTCGTTGCACACGTCCAGGCTCAGAGGAGCGGCCAGGGTGGAACGGGTCTTGATGACATTGCCGCAGCTGCAGGTAGCGTCAATGGCTTCGTAAACTGGATGGATATCAGCTTTCATCGGTACTTCCTCGGTCTAACGCGCCGCCACCCAACACTATTGTTGAATACCGCACGGAAATAGGCTGCGGATAGTACCAGACAATTGCAACGACGCAAGCGAACCTTCACACCGGTCGTCTGCTAAGATCGCGCATCCGTCATCACTTATCACCACAGGGAAACACCGCGTGCCCGACGCCATCCTGCGCCTTGCCCTGCCCTCGCCGCTTCGCCGCCTGTTCGACTACCGCGCCCCCGCGGGCGTGTCGCGCAGCGCCTTGCAGCCGGGCATGCGTCTGCGAGTGCCGTTCGGACGTCGGGAAATGATCGGCATTCTGGTGGAAGTGGTCGATCACAGCGAAGTACCCGCCGACAAGCTGAAGCCGGCTATCGCCCTGCTCGACAGTGAAGCGCCGCTGCCGCCCGCACTGTTCAAGCTGTGCCTGTGGACCTCGCAGTACTACCAGCACAGCCTCGGAGACACACTGAGCTGGGCCTTGCCGGTGCTGCTGCGTCAGGGCGAACTGGCCGAAAGTCGCCAGGAGCGCTTCTGGCATGTGGCCCCGGGTGCCAGCGTCGACGATCCGCGCATCGCCCGCGCGCCCAAGCAGCGCGAAGCCCTGACCACCCTTGCCCAGCACCCGCACGGAGTGGCGCATCAACTGCTCAGCAAGCTAATGCTTAACAGGGACAGCCTCAACCTGTTGCTGGCCAAGGAGCTGGTGTACGTCGAGGTCCGCAGCCATGCGCCCAGCGCACGCCATGAACACTGGCTGGCCCAGCCTGAATTGCCACTCAACACCGAACAACGCGCCGCTTACGAAGCGATCCGCGCCGGATTCGACAGCTTTCATGCGTTTCTGCTGGCCGGTGTCACCGGCAGCGGCAAGACCGAAGTCTATCTGCAACTGATCCGCGAAACCCTCGAAGCCGGCAAGCAGGCGCTGGTGCTGATCCCGGAAATCAACCTCGGCCCGCAGACCCTGGCGCGCTTCGAGCAGCGCTTCAATGCGCGCATTGCGCTGGTCCACTCGGCGGTCAACGACCGCGAACGGCTGGACGCCTGGCTGGCGGCTCGCGATGGCGAGGCGGACATCATCATCGGCACGCGTTCGGCGCTGTTCACGCCGATGAAAAACCCCGGCCTGATCATCATCGACGAAGAACACGACGGTTCCTATAAACAGCAGGAAGGTCTGCGCTATCACGCCCGCGATCTGGCACTGGTGCGGGCGCGTCAGGAAAACATTCCGATTGTCCTGGGCTCGGCCACGCCGTCCCTGGAAAGCCTGCACAACGCCTACACCGGCCGCTATGGCCTGTTGCGCCTGAATCAGCGCGCGGGCGGCGCACAACAGCCGCGTTTCATGCGCCTGGACGTCAAGAGCCGACCGCTGGACAGCGGCATCTCCGGGCCCATGCAGCAGGCCATCGGCCAGACGCTCGCGGCAGGCCAGCAGGTTTTGGTGTTCCTCAACCGTCGCGGCTTTGCGCCAACCTTGCTGTGCCACGACTGCGGCTGGATGTCCGGCTGCCAACGCTGCGATGCACGCATGACCGTGCACCAGCGCTCGGGCGAACTGCGCTGCCATCACTGCGGGTATGTCGAGCGCGTACCGCGGCAGTGCCCGTCGTGCGGCAAGGTGGATTTGCGCCCGGTAGGCGCCGGCACCGAGCGCGCCGAAGAACGCCTGGCGATTCTGTTTCCGGACTACCCCGTGCTGCGTGTCGATCGCGACAGCACGTCGCGCAAGGACGCCATGAACCAGCTGTTCACGACGATCCAGCGCGGTCAGCCGTGCATTCTGGTCGGCACGCAAATGCTCGCCAAGGGCCATCACTTTCCCCGGGTCACCCTGGTCTCGATTCTGGACGCCGACGGCGGGCTGTTTTCCGGCGACTTCCGCGCCAGCGAGCGCATGGCGCAACTGATCGTGCAGGTGGCAGGCCGTGCCGGGCGCGCCGAAGAGCCTGGCAAGGTGATCATCCAGACCCACCTGGCCGACCATCCGTTGCTGATCCAGCTGACCGAACAGGGTTATTTCGCCTTTGCCGAACAGGCCTTGAGCGAGCGCCGTTCAGCGGGTCTGCCACCGTTTTCACACCTCGCACTGCTGCGCGCCGAAGCGCACAAGCCGGGACAGGCCGAGGCCTTTCTCGATCAGGCCTGCAGCGATGCCGAGCAACTGGTTGCGCAAATGGCGCTGGGCGGCATAGAGCTGCTGGGCCCGGTTCCGGCCCCGATGGAACGCCGCGCCGGGCGTTATCGCGCGCAACTGCTGGTGCAGTCCAGCGCCCGCGCGCCACTGCATAAATTGCTTGCCACCTGGCTGCTCGCGCTGGAGCAAATGCCCAGCGGTCGACAGGTCAGATGGTCGCTGGATGTGGATCCCGTGGATCTTTATTAAGTCACGCCGTTGGCAAGCAGGCTTGAGCAACGGATAATGCAGAGTTTTTCCACCCGCGCATCGAAGCGCCACCGCGCTTGCGGTCGAAGAGAGCACCATGAAAGACACGATTCGCCAGCTGATTCAACAAGCCCTGACCCGTCTCGTCACCGAGGGCGTCTTGCCAGAAGGGCTGACGCCGGCGATTCAGGTGGAAAACGCCCGCGACAAGACGCACGGCGACTTCGCCAGCAATATCGCGATGATGCTCGCCAAGCCTGCCGGCATGAAACCGCGCGATCTGGCTGAAAAACTGATCGCCGCACTCCCGGCCGACGAGCAGATCAGCAAGGTCGAAATTGCCGGGCCGGGCTTCCTGAACTTCTTCCAGAACACCGCCGCGCTCGCCGCACGCCTCGACGCTGCCTTGGCCGACCCGGAAAAACTGTCGGTCCGCAAGGCGGGCGCTGCACAGCGCGTGGTGGTCGATCTGTCGGCACCCAATCTGGCCAAGGAAATGCACGTTGGGCACCTGCGCTCGACCATTATTGGCGACGGCGTAGCGAACGTTCTCGAGTTTCTCGGTGACACGGTCATTCGCCAGAACCACGTGGGCGACTGGGGCACCCAGTTCGGCATGCTGCTGGCCTATCTGCAGGAAAAGCCGGCGACCAGCGACGAGCTGTCCGACCTGGAAAACTTCTACCGCGCCGCCAAGCAGCGCTTTGACGAGTCCGAAGAGTTCGCCGAGCGTGCCCGTGGCCTGGTGGTCAAGCTGCAGGCCGGCGATGCCGAATGCCTGGCGCTGTGGACGCGTTTCAAGGACATCTCGCTGTCGCACTGCCAGGAGACCTACGAGCGCCTCAACGTCAAGCTGACCCCGGCCGACGTGATGGGCGAAAGCGCCTATAACGATGACCTGGCCAATGTCGTCAACGACCTGAAAGCCACGGGCCTGCTGGTCGAGAGCAATGGCGCACAATGCGTGTTTCTCGAAGAATTCCGCACCGCCGATGACACGCCGTTGCCGGTCATCGTGCAGAAGGCCGGTGGCGGTTATCTGTATGCCACCACCGACCTGGCAGCGATCCGCTATCGCAGCAAGGTGCTCAAGGCCGATCGCGTACTGTATTTCGTCGACCAGCGTCAGGCCCTGCACTTCCAGCAGGTGTTCGAAGTGGCGCGCCGCGCCGGTTTCGTGCATGACGGCATGCAGCTCGAACACATGGGCTTCGGCACCATGAACGGCGCCGACGGCCGCCCGTTCAAGACCCGTGATGGCGGTACGGTCAAGCTCATCGACCTGCTTGATGAAGCCGAAGAACGTGCCTACACGCTGGTCAAGGAAAAGAACCCGGAAGTCGCCGAAGCGGAATTGCGCAGCATTGCCAAGGCCGTGGGCATCAGTGCGGTGAAATACGCCGACCTGTCCAAGCACCGCGCCAGCGATTACAGCTTCAACTTCGATCAGATGCTCAGTTTCGAAGGCAACACCGCGCCCTATCTGCTGTACGCCTACACCCGTGTGGCCGGCGTGTTCCGCAAGCTGGGCAGCGCGTTTGACGCCAGCAAGGGCCAGATCGTCCTCGCAGCGCCGCAGGAACAGGAACTGGCCGCACGTCTGGCGCAGTTCACCGAAACACTGAACAACGTCGCAGAAAAAGGCACACCGCACGTACTTTGTGCTTACCTGTATGACCTTGCGGGTCTGTTTTCGAGCTTTTACGAAAACTGCCCGATCCTTGGTGCGGAAAACCCCGATCAGCAACAGAGCCGTCTGCGCCTGGCTGCACTGACCGGCCGCACCCTCAAGCAAGGCCTGGACCTGTTGGGTCTGGAAACTCTGGAGCGTATGTAAGTTGGCAGTTGCGAAGAAGAAACCGGCACCCAAGCGGGGCGCCAGCCGTTACCAGGCACCCGCGAAGAAGCCGATTCCAGGATGGTTGTGGCTGGCGATTGGCTTGACCGTGGGCGCATTCGTGGTCTTTTTGATGAAGCTCGAACCCGGTGGCGATGACGTCAAGCGGGTCAGGGCAGACGCCAAGGCTGCAAAGATCGCCGAAGCGAACAAGACACCGCCAAGCCCTACGGCGCCGGTCAAACCCAAGTACGACTTCTACACATTGCTGCCGGAATCGGAAGTGATCGTGCCGAACGAGGCCGTGCCGGAGAAAACCCCGCCGCCTGTGGCACCGACAGCACCGGTCTCGCCGGAACAGGCAGCCAAGATCGACACGGCACGTGCCCAGGCAGCCCTCAGCGGCCTGACGCCTCCGCCGGCGCCACCGGTTGCGACCACCAAGCCGGCAGCGGTGACGACGTTCTTCCTGCAGGCGGGCTCGTTCCGCAAACAGGCTGACGCCGAGAAGGTCCGCGCGCAAATCATCCTGCTGGGCCAGACCTCTACCGTCGAGTCGGGCACCGTCAAGGATGAAACCTGGTATCGCGTACTGGTCGGCCCGTTCAGCAACCGCGAACAACTGACCACTGCCCAGAAACAACTGGCAAGCGGCGGATTTAGTAACCTGTTGTTGCAACAGCGCCAGAGCCGCTAGCCAAAGCGCCGCTGTTTCCGTGCTCATCGCGTGTTTTCGATGAGTACGGAGAACGGAGCTTCTGCCCGAAGGGCGTAGGAGCGGACTTGTCCGCGATCTGCCGGGAACCGGCAGCAAAACCAGCCGCATCGGTGTATCAGACCCAGCCGAGGCAGCCTGTTTGGGGGCCGCTTCGCAGCCCATCGCGGACAAGTCCGCTCCTACGCCCGTTGGGCAGAATCAAAACGGCCTTCTGTCCGCTACAAAAACCGGGAGATCGCGGACAAACGAAGCGTCGCCCGGTCCGCTTATAGGGTTGGGACAAGAATCATACGGTCATTCCCCCCCGATTCATCCCCAAGGTTGAAATACTCACCCACACCCCCATATGAGTTTGCATCAGGGCATTTTCGCCCCGCAGTGTGGAGACTCTCCCTTGACCACCATCGTTTCAGTGCGCCGCCACGGTAAAGTCGTCATGGCTGGCGACGGCCAGGTTTCTCTGGGCAACACCGTCATGAAAGGCAACGCCAAAAAGGTACGCCGCCTGTATCACGGTGAAGTGATCGCCGGATTCGCTGGCGCGACCGCCGATGCATTCACGCTGTTCGAACGCTTCGAGGCCCAACTGGAAAAACACCAGGGGCATCTGGTTCGTGCAGCCGTCGAACTGGCCAAGGACTGGCGCACCGATCGCTCACTGAGCCGCCTCGAAGCCATGCTGGCCGTCGCCAACAAGGACGCCTCGCTGATCATCACCGGCAACGGTGACGTGGTCGAGCCCGAGGACGGACTGATCGCCATGGGCTCCGGCGGCGCATTCGCTCAGGCCGCGGCACGCGCCCTGCTGCTCAAGACCGACCTGTCGGCCCGCGAAATTGCCGAGACTTCCCTGCATATCGCCGGCGACATTTGCGTGTTCACCAACCACAACATCACCATTGAGGAGCAGGACCTCGCCGGCTAAGCCGCTGCCGGGCCGCACATCTTGCGGCCCCATCGACTTGACCGTACCAGAGGACCGTGAATAACCATGTCAATGACTCCCCGCGAAATCGTCCATGAACTCAACCGCCATATTATCGGCCAGGACGATGCCAAGCGCGCCGTGGCCATTGCCCTGCGCAATCGCTGGCGCCGCATGCAGTTGCCGGAAGAGCTGCGTGTTGAAGTAACCCCCAAGAACATTCTGATGATCGGTCCGACCGGTGTCGGCAAAACCGAAATCGCCCGTCGTCTGGCCAAACTCGCCAACGCGCCGTTCATCAAGGTCGAAGCCACCAAATTCACCGAAGTGGGTTATGTGGGTCGTGATGTAGAGTCGATCATCCGTGATCTGGCCGATGCCGCGATCAAGCTGCTGCGCGAACAGGAAATCGTCAAGGTGCGTCACCGTGCCGAAGATGCTGCCGAAGAGCGCATTCTCGACGCCCTGCTGCCACCGGCCCGGGTCGGCTTCAACGAAGACCCGGCGCAGAGCAGCGATTCCAATACCCGTCAGCTGTTCCGCAAGCGTCTGCGCGAAGGCCAGCTGGATGATAAGGAAATCGAGATCGAGATCAACGAAGCCGTTGGTGTCGATATCTCCGCGCCGCCTGGCATGGAGGAGATGACCAATCAGTTGCAGAGCCTGTTTGCCAACATGGGCAAGGGCAAGACCAAGAGCCGCAAACTCAAGGTCAAGGAAGCGCTCAAGCTGGTACGCGAAGAAGAAGCGGGCCGTCTGGTCAATGAAGAAGAGCTGAAAGCCAAGGCGCTGGAAGCGGTCGAACAACACGGCATCGTGTTCATCGACGAAATCGACAAGGTGGCCAAGCGTGGTAATTCGGGCGGTGTCGACGTGTCCCGTGAAGGCGTGCAGCGCGACCTGCTGCCGCTGATCGAAGGCTGCACCGTGAACACCAAACTGGGCATGGTCAAGACCGACCACATCCTGTTTATCGCCTCGGGCGCGTTCCATTTGAGCAAGCCGAGTGATCTGGTCCCCGAGCTGCAAGGCCGTCTGCCGATCCGCGTCGAACTCAAGGCGCTGTCGCCGCAGGACTTCGAGCGCATCCTCAGCGAGCCGCATGCGTCGTTGACCGAACAGTACCGCGAGCTGCTCAAGACCGAAGGCCTGAAGATCGAGTTCAAGCCTGAAGGCATCAAGCGTCTGGCCGAGATCGCCTGGCAGGTCAACGAGAAGACCGAGAACATCGGCGCCCGCCGCCTGCACACGCTGCTTGAGCGCCTGCTCGAGGAAGTCTCGTTCAGCGCCGGTGACCTGGCCATCAGCCCTGACGCAGCGCCGATCGAGATCGACGCGGAATACGTCAATAGTCACTTGGGTGACCTGGCAGAAAACGAAGACCTGTCGCGTTATATTCTCTGAAGCTGCAAGCTATTAGCTGCAAGCTGCAAGCGGTTGTTCACGCTTGCAGCTTTTTTGCTTCTGCTTGAAGCTTGCAGCTTAAAACTTGAGGCTGTTCTCAATGCTCCCAACCGCCATCCAACTGCATAAAGCCTCCAAGACCCTGACGCTGAAATACGCGCCGGATGAGGAATACCATTTGCCCGCCGAATTTCTGCGGGTGCATTCCCCTTCTGCCGAAGTTCAGGGCCACGGCCGGCCGATCCTGCAATTCGGCAAACTGGGAGTCGGCCTGACCAAGGTCGAGCCCGCCGGGCAATATGCGCTGAAACTCACTTTCGATGACGGCCATGACAGCGGCCTGTTTACCTGGGAATACCTGTACGAACTGGCCACACGGCAGGCTTCGCTGTGGGAAGACTACCTGCAGGAACTCGAAAAATCCGGCAAGTCCCGCGACCCTTCCGAACACGTCATCAAACTGATGCTCTGATCCGCCTGCAGGTGTCCGCATGAACACCATTGTGCCGATGCTCCGCGTGGGCATGCCGTTCTGGACGCTCTGCGTCCTACCTTGAGCAGGTGGCGCGGCGTAGATCTGTGACGCGGAGCGTCACGAAAGGCATTCCCACGCTGGAGTGGACTGCCCCCCGAAAGTTGGACAGTTTTAGCTCGCCGCCTGAGCCCTGTATT
>NZ_JARVSW010000082.1:0-2733 GCF_030208985.1 Pseudomonas sp. MEJ108 | reverse complement strand
AGCCCCGGACGGTGATGCGCTGATCAGCCGTGGTTACGAAGCGCCGCAAGGCGAAATCGAGGAGCAGATCGCGGTTATCTGGCAAGACCTGCTGGGCGTCGAGCAGGTCGGGCGTCACGACAACTTCTTCGAACTCGGCGGCCACTCGCTGCTGGCCGTCTCTCTGATCGACCGTCTGCGCAAGCAGGATCTGAATCTCAACGTAAACACTGTATTCACTGCGCCCCGCGTGCGTGAAATGGCCTTGGCCATCAGCCAGGAAAAACAAGCCCTGTTCCGGGCGCCGGCCAACCGCATTCCGGCCCATTGCACGCAGTTGACGCCAGACATGTTGCCGCTGGTGGAACTGAGCGTCGATCAGATTGAACTGATCGCCTCCGCGGTTCCAGGCGGAGCCGCCAATATCCAGGACATCTACCCGCTGGCACCGCTGCAAGAAGGCATTCTGTTCCATTACCTGCTGAATCTTGAACGCGACGCCTACCTGGTGCGCTCGACGATCGAGTTCGACAGCCGTGCGCGCCTTGACGCCTTTCTTGAGGGCCTGCAAACGGTTATCGACCGCCATGATGTCCTGCGCAGTTCAGTGCATTGGGTCGGCCTGCCGCAAGCGGTGCAAGTGGTGCACCGCCAGGCGCAATTGCCGATCCATACCCTCACCCTGAGGCCGGATGAAGACGCACTCAGCCAGCTGGATCGTCTAAGTGATCCAGGTCGTCTGCGCCTTGATCTGCGACAGGCCCCGCTGCTGCTGGCCTACATTGCTCGCGACCCAGACTCGGAACGTTGGTTACTGGCGCTGATTGATCACCACATGATCAGCGACCATGTCACCCTGGAACTGATACTCGAAGAAATTCGCCTGTTGATGCGAGGCCAGAGCGCAGAACTGCTGCCACCGCAGCCTTATCGGGAGTTTGTCGCACAGACCCTCGCCAGCCCTTCCAGTGCTCACGAAGCTTACTTCACCGGCCGCCTGGCCGATGTCGATTCACCCACCGCTCCGTTCGAACTGCTGGAAGTTCAGGGCGACGGCAATGACGTCGAAGAGTCCGAACTGGCATTGAGCAGTGACCTCTGCGCACGTATCCGGACTCAGGCCCGGGAGCGCGGCATGTCCCCGGCGGTGCTGTTCCATGTCGCCTGGGCTCAGGTGCTGGCACGTTGTACCGGTCGCGATGATGTGGTGTTCGGCACCGCGGTCACCGGCCGTCTGCAAGGTACGTTAGGCGCCGAGCGGGCCATGGGCATGTTCATGAACACCCTGCCGGTCCGCGTGCAACTGGCCACGCAAAGCGTCCAGGAACTGGTCATGGCCACCCACCGTGATCTCAGCGAGTTACTGAGCCACGAGCAGGCATCATTGGCCCTGGCCCAGCGTTGCAGTAGCGTGGCCACGGGTGTGCCGTTGTTCTCCAGCCTGCTCAACTACCGGCACCAGAACGAGGACAGCCAGTTGCAATGGCCGGGCCTGCGCCTGCTCGACAGCGCCGAGCGCACCAACTATCCGCTGTGCTTGTCGGTCAACGATTACGGCAGTGACCTGGGCCTGTTGATACACAGTGTGCAACCTGCGGATCCGCAACGCCTGTGCGCCATGATGCAGTGTGCGTTGGAGCAATTGACCGACGCGCTGGCGCACACACCACAGAAGGAAGTTACGCAGTTGGATGTGCTGCCCGCCGCCGAGCGCAACCTGCTGCTGGAGACCTTCAACCAGACCCGCCAGGACTACCCGACGGACCTGTGCATTCAGCACCTGTTCGAAGCACAGGTCCGCACGCAACCGGATGCCATCGCCGTGGCTTTCCAGGCGCAGCGCCTGAGCTATGCCGAATTGAACCGTCAGGCCAACCGTCTGGCTCATCACTTGATCGGCCTGGGCATCGGCCCGGATGATCGGGTGGCGATCTGCGTCGAACGCGGCGTGGAAATGATGGTCGGCCTGCTCGGTGTGCTCAAGGCCGGTGCCGCTTATGTGCCGCTGGACCCGGCTTACCCTGCCGAGCGCCTGGCCTACATGATCGAAGACAGCCAGCCAGCGGCGTTAATGACCCAGCGTCACTTGCAGGAATATCTGCCGACCCTGACCTTGCCACTGGTGTTGCTCGACGATGATCAGCGCAAAACCTTTACCGAGCGTGACGATAACCCTGTGGTGGAAGCCCTCGGCGTGCGCAATCTGGCGTATGTGATCTACACCTCGGGCTCCACCGGTAATCCGAAGGGCGTGATGATCGAGCATCGCGGTCTGGTCAACTACAGCGTCGATGCGGCGCGGCTGTTTGACTTATCCCCAACCGACACCGTGCTGCAACAGAACACCCTGAACTTCGACCTGTCGGTGGAAGAAATCTTCCCGGCCTTGCTGGCGGGGGCCACCCTGACGCCGAGCCGCGAGATCTTCGGCAGCGAAGGGACTGAAAACCACGGGATTAATCCGACTGTCCTGCACTTGACCGCCGCACACTGGCATACGCTGGTGGCCGAATGGCACAACCAGCCGCAGGCTGCTGAGCAACGTCTGCAGCATGTGCGTCTGATCAACGTCACAGGTGACGCATTGTCGGCGCAGAAGCTCAAGCTCTGGGACGAGGTGCGCCCGGCGCACACTCGTCTGATCAACACCTATGGGCCGACCGAAGCGACGGTGTCCTGCACTGCGGCCTACGTCAGCCACGACGCTGCGGCCGGCAGCGAAGGCAGCGGCAATGCGACCATCGGCAAGCCGAT
>NZ_JARVSW010000075.1:0-3225 GCF_030208985.1 Pseudomonas sp. MEJ108 | reverse complement strand
CCGTACGCGGCGACAGCGGGCCGTTGCTCACTTACGCCGAACTCAACCAGCAGGCGAACCAGCTCGCCCATCGCCTGATCGAGCTGGGCGTGGAGCCGGATACGCGGGTCGCGGTCAGCCTGCGTCGCGGCGCGGAAATGGTCGTGGCGCTCTTGGGTATTCTCAAGGCCGGTGGCGCCTACGTGCCGATCGACCCTGACCTGCCCAGCGCTCGCCAGACCTATATGCTCAGCGACAGCGCCCCTCGCGCAGTGCTGACCAGCCACGAGCTGCTTGCAGATCTGCCAGACCTTGGCGTTCCGGCGCTGGTGCTTGACGGGCGCGATGACAGCGCACTGCTGAAAAAGCAGCCGACCGGCAACCCGGATGCCAAGGCCCTGGACCTGCAGCCGAATCACCTGGCCTATGTGCTTTACACCTCCGGTTCCACCGGCACGCCCAAAGGCGTGATGAACGAGCACCTGGGTGTGGTCAACCGCTTGCTCTGGGCGCGCGACGCCTATCAGGTGAACAGTCAGGATCGCGTACTGCAAAAGACCCCGTTCGGTTTCGACGTCTCGGTCTGGGAGTTTTTCCTGCCACTGCTGACCGGTGCCGAACTGGTCATGGCCCGTCCCGGTGGTCATCAGGATCCGGATTACCTGGCTCAAGTGATGAGTGACGCAGGCATTACCCTGCTGCACTTCGTGCCCTCGATGCTCGATGTGTTTCTGGAACACCGCTCAACCCGCGACTTCCCGCAACTGCGCCGCGTGCTGTGCAGTGGCGAGGCCTTGCCTCGTGCGCTGCAGCGCCGTTTCGAGCAACAGCTCAAGGGCGTTGAACTGCACAACCTGTATGGCCCGACCGAAGCGGCCATCGACGTTACTGCCTGGGAATGCCGTCCGACGGATCCGGGCGAAAGCGTGCCCATCGGCCGTCCGATTGCGAACATTCAGATGCACGTACTCGATGCCTTGGGCCAACTGCAACCATTGGGTGTGGCCGGTGAGCTGCACATTGGCGGCATCGGCGTGGCGCGGGGTTACCTGAACCAGCCGGAGCTGAGTGCCGAGCGTTTCATCGCCGACCCGTTTTCCGACGCCCCGCAGGCACGCCTGTACAAAACCGGCGACGTCGGTCGCTGGCTGACCAATGGCGCGCTGGAATACCTGGGCCGTAATGACTTTCAGGTGAAGATCCGCGGCTTGCGTATCGAAATCGGCGAAATCGAGGCCGCCCTGGCTAAACACCCGGCGGTCCATGAAGCGGTGGTCACTGCTCGCGAAGACATACCCGGCGACAAACGTCTGGTGGCTTACTACACGCAGTCTGCCGAGCACACTGCTGTCGATATCGAAACCCTGCGCAGTCACCTGCAGCAAGTGTTGCCTGAATACATGGTTCCGGCCATTTATGTGCTGCTTGAAGCGATGCCACTGACCTCGAACGGCAAGCTGGATCGCAAGGCGCTGCCAGCCCCGGACGGTGATGCGCTGATCAGCCGCGGCTACGAAGCTCCCCAAGGCGAAATCGAGGAGCAGATCGCGCTTATCTGGCAAGACCTGCTGGGCGTCGAGGAGGTCGGGCGTCATGACCACTTCTTCGAACTCGGCGGTCACTCGCTGCTGGCGGTCAGCCTGACCGGGCGTATGCGCCAGTTGGGCCTCAGCGCCGATGTACGCGTACTGTTCAGCCAGCCGACCCTGGCTGCACTGGCCGCAGCCGTGGGCGGTGGCACCGAGATCGTGGTGCCCGCCAACCTGATCAGCGAGGACTGCCAACGCATTACGCCTGAGCTGCTGCCATTGGCCAACCTGACCCAGGCGCAGATCGATCAAGTCGTCGCAACCGTGCCGGGTGGCGTGACCAATGTGCAGGACATCTACCCGCTGGCGCCGTTGCAGGCAGGCATTCTTTATCACCATCTGGCCGCCGAAATCGGTGACCCCTATGTGTTACAGACGCAGTTCGCCTTTGATAACCGCGAGCGCCTGAACGCCTTCGTTCAAGCGTTGCAAATGGTCATCGACCGTCACGACATTCTGCGCACCAGCGTGGTATGGGACGGTCTGGAGTCACCGGTGCAAGTGGTCTGGCGTCAGGCACAGTTGCACCTTGACGCACTTGAGCTTGATCCGGCAGACGGCGATATCGGTGCGCAACTGCACAGCCGCTTTGATCCGCGTCATTACCGACTGGACATCGGCCAGGCACCTTTGATGCGTGTGGCCTATGCCGAAGACTCGCTCAACCAGCGCATCTGCGCGATGCTGCTGTTCCATCACATGGCGCTGGACCACGTCGCGCTGGAAGTGGTGAAGCATGAAATGCAGGCATGGCTGGCGGGCGAGGCCGACACTTTGGCGGCGTCGGTACCCGTGCCGTATCGCAACTATGTGGCCCAGGCACGCCTGGGTGTCAGCCAGGCCGATCACGAAACATTTTTCCGCGACATGCTCGGCGACATCGACGAGCCGACGCTGCCGTTCGGTTTGCAGGATGTGCAGGGTGAAGGTCGCGACATCGAGGAAGCCAGCCTGGCGCTGGCCCCCCAAATGAGCCTGCGCCTGCGTGCTCAAGCCCGCCAGCAAGGGGTGAGTGCCGCGAGCCTGGTGCATCTGGCCTGGGCTCAGGTGCTGGGCAAGGTGTCAAACGGGCAGGATGTGGTGTTCGGCACTGTACTGATGGGCCGGATGCAGGGTGGCGAAGGTGCCGAGCGAGCCTTGGGGATGTTCATCAACACCTTGCCGCTGCGGGTTTCAGTGGGTGAGCAGGGTGTGCGTGACGGGGTCAAGGCCACTCATAAGCGCCTGACTGCATTGCTCGGTCACGAACATGCCTCACTGGCGTTGGCCCAGCGTTGCAGCGGTGTTGCCGCGCCGGCGCCCTTGTTCAGCGCACTGCTCAACTATCGCCACAGTGGGGTCGGCAGTGTGTCCGACCAGGCCATGCAGGCCTGGCAGGGCATCGCGGTCCTCAGCGGTGAAGAACGCACCAACTACCCACTGACCTTGAACGTCGACGATCTGGGCGAAGGGTTCAGCCTGACGGCGTTGGTGGTTTCGTCAATCGGCGCGCAACGTGTGTGCGGCTACATGCACACGGCACTGGAAAACCTGTTGACGGCGCTGGAGCAGACGCCAGAAACGTCATTGCAAGGTTTGTCGATCCTGCCAGTTGTCGAGCGCGAGCAGTTGCTGGTGGCGTTCAACGACACCGCACTGGATTACCCGCAGCAGCAGA
>NZ_JARVSW010000045.1:0-4197 GCF_030208985.1 Pseudomonas sp. MEJ108 | reverse complement strand
GGGAACGGGGCTTTTGTAGGAGCGAACTTGTTCGCGAAGACATTGTTTTGAACGCCAAAATTTCTGCGACGGTACGGGCCCTTTCGCGAACAAGTTCGCTCCTACGGCCTGCGGCCAGAATCAAGCGCAGACTTTTGTATAGCGCTGAGCACTGCGTGGCACGAGACTGAAAAACACCTCAGAAATCCACTTTCCCGCGTCCGGCCTTGATCGAGCCGCGCTTGCTCTTGGACTCCAGGCGCCGGGTCTTGGAGCCGAGGGTCGGGCGGGTCGGGCGGCGTTTCTTTTCGACCTTGGCCGCGTTGACGATCAGCTCGCTCAGGCGCAGCAAGGCATCGGCACGGTTCTGCTCCTGGGTTCGATACTGCTGAGCCTTGAGCACAATTACGCCGTCGCTGGTGATCCGGCTGTCACTCAACGCCAGCAGCCGCTCCTTGTAGAACGGCGGCAGCGACGAAGCGTTGATGTCGAAACGCAAATGCACGGCGCTGGAGACCTTGTTGACGTTCTGCCCGCCCGCGCCCTGGGCACGGATAGCGGTCAATTCGATCTCGGCGTCCGGCAGATGAACGTTGTTGGAAATCACCAGCATCGGGGTCTCTTCTTCTCGGAAAAGGGCAAGGCTATTTGCCAGACTCGGCAGGCACGACAACGCTACGCCTGTTTTTGGCCCGGTAACAGACCCACATCACCGCCAGCCAAACCGGGATCGCATACACCGAGATCTGGATGCCGGGGATCATCAGCATGATGCCGAGGATGAACACCACGAAGGCCAGGCACACATAGTTGCCATAGGGATACCACAGTGCCTTGAACAGCGGCACTTGTGCGGTGCGGTTCATGTGCTGGCGGAATTTCAGGTGCGAGTAGCTGATCATTGCCCAGTTGATCACCAGCGTGGCCACCACCAGCGACATCAACAGTTCCAGCGCCTGCTGCGGCACGAAATAATTGAGCAGCACCGCGACCAGTGTCACGGCGGCAGAGGCGAAGATCGCCTTGACCGGCACCCCGCGTTTGTCGACCTGGGCCAGCGCCCTGGGTGCATCACCCTGCTCGGCCATGCCCACCAGCATGCGGCTGTTGCAGTAGGTGCCGCTGTTGTAGACCGACAGCGCTGCCGTCAGCACCACAAAGTTGAGGATGTGCGCCGCCGTGTCGCTACCCAGCATCGAGAACACCTGCACGAACGGACTGCCGCTGTAGGAATCGCCAGACGCATTCAGGCTGGCCAGCAGGCTGTCCCACGGCGTCAGTGACAACAGCACCACCAGCGCGCCGATGTAGAAAATCAGGATGCGGTAGATGACCTGGTTGATCGCCTTGGGAATTACGGTCTTCGGCTGTTCGGCTTCAGCAGCAGTGAAACCGAGCATTTCCAGGCCGCCGAAGGAGAACATGATGATTGCCAGCGCCATCACCAAACCGCTGACACCATTGGGAAAGAATCCTCCATGCTCCCAGAGATTGCTGACCGAGGCCTGCGGGCCACCGCTACCGCTGACCAGCATGTAGCTGCCCAACGCAATCATGCCGATGATCGCCACCACCTTGATGATCGCGAACCAGAATTCGGTCTCGCCGAAGACCTTGACGTTGGTCAGGTTGATGGCATTGATCAGCACGAAGAAGGCTGCCGCGGATACCCAGCCCGGGATGTCCGGCAACCAGTAATGGATGTATTTGCCGACGGCAGTCAGCTCGGACATGCCGACCAGGATGTACAGCAGCCAGCAATTCCAGCCCGACAGAAAGCCGGCGAAACCGCCCCAGTAGTTGTGGGCGAAGTGGCTGAACGAGCCGGCGACCGGCTCTTCGACGATCATCTCGCCCAGCTGGCGCATGATCATGAAGGCGATGAAGCCACAGATGGCATAACCGAGAATCATCGACGGCCCGGCTGATTTCAGCACGCCCGCCGAGCCGAGAAACAGGCCCGTTCCGATAGCACCGCCCAGGGCGATCAACTGGATGTGTCGATTCTTCAGGCCACGTTTCAGTTCGCCCGAGGGTGAGGTTGTTTCACTCATTCAATAGCCACCTGATCGATCGTGTTCTGTGACGGAATAGAACCTGTTGCGCTCGTGGCGCAACAGAATTGCAGCGTTCGAGGCGGATGGCCCGGAGCGTTGAACAGCACTGTTTCACAGAAAAAAGCGCAGCATTGTACACGTGCATCCCGGCTGAGGTTCAAAACAGGGGGGTCGAGGTGCCGCGGCTGTGTGACCGCACTTTTCAGAGCGCCGAAAACGACAACGCCAGCCCTGTGGACTGGCGCTGCCATTCATTCACACCGCGCGATCACTCGGGCTTGCGACGACCGAAGCCCGGACGCTGACCTGAACCTGCCGGTGGGCCACGACGCTTGCCTGACGGCGCATCATCGTTGACCAGCTTGATGCCGACACGCTTGGGGCCCGGCTTGGCCGGACGCTTGTTCATGTCGCTCGGACGCTCGGCGACCGGCGTGCCACGGCTGTTGTCGGCCGGACGCGGCGCGCGCGAACCGGGCTTGCCCGAATCCTTGCGCGGCGAAGGACGCTGAGTCGAATCGCCACCGCGCGGACGATCACGCTCGCTGCCGGTGATCTGCGGCTGACGCGGCGCGCGCTCGCCGCCGGTCGCCGGAGCACCAGCAGCCGGACGCAAGGTGCGAACGCGCTCGCCTTTGCCCAGAGGGCGCGACGATTGACGCTGCAGACGCTCCATCTTGTCCTTGGTCTTGGCATTCATCTGCGGCTGGGCCACAGGTTGCAGACCGACTTCAGCGGCCAGAATATCGACTTCGTACTGGCTCATTTCGCGCCAGCGGCCCATCGGCAGGTCGGAGTTGAGGAACACCGGCCCGTAACGCACGCGCTTCAGGCGGCTGACCACCAGCCCCTGGGATTCCCAGAGACGACGTACTTCGCGGTTGCGGCCTTCCATCACCACGCAGTGATACCAGTGGTTGAAGCCTTCGCCGCCCGGTGCCTGCTGGATATCGGTGAAGCGCGCAGGACCGTCTTCGAGAATCACACCGTTCTTGAGGCGCAGCAGCATGTCGTCATCGACTTCGCCACGCACGCGAACCGCGTATTCACGGTCCATTTCAAACGACGGGTGCATCAGGCGGTTGGCGAGTTCACCGTCGGTGGTGAACATCAGCAGGCCGGTGGTGTTGATGTCGAGACGACCGATGTTGATCCAGCGGCCTTCTTTCGGGCGCGGCAGACGATCAAACACGGTCGGACGGCCTTCAGGGTCGTCACGGGTGCAGATTTCACCATCGGGCTTGTTGTACATGATGACGCGACGGACCGTTTCGGCCGCTTCTTCGCGCTTGATGACGCGACCATCGACACTGATGGCGTCATGCAGGTCGACGCGTTGACCGAGGGTCGCGTCCTTGCCGTTGACCTTGATACGGCCTTGGGTAATCCAGGCTTCCACGTCGCGGCGTGAACCCACGCCAATGCGCGCCAGAACCTTCTGCAGCTTTTCGCCTGCGGGTCCGATTTCCTGGCTGTCCTGCTTGTCTTTTTCACTCATCTGGGCACCTCCCGGTGTGTCGAATCAGGGCTGGCCGAGAACCGGCAAGACCTGTGCCCGGCGCGCTGTGGATAGCAGCAAGGCGAAATACTTGAAAGCCCGGGCGACACTTGATCGCCGAGGGTCGACCATCATACGCGCCTGCGCCGGTTTACGCATCCGGCGTCAGCGGCAAATGCCCGGATCACTTCTTCTTTTTGCGACCGGCGGTCTTGAGCTTCGCCAGCCGCTTGGCAGACTCATCGAGCACCGTGCGTTTGTCGTCCTTGTCGAGCTTCTTCCAGGACTTGATTTCGCGCTTGCTGCGGCCGCATCCCAGACAAATGTCATCATCGAACTTGCACAGGCTGATGCAGGGGTTCTTGGTCGAACTCATGGGCAGCGAATCTCGTGGCGAGTGGTATCAGATGTGACCCTGGGCTGGCGTATGAATTCGACCGAAGTGCATCGGGCGTTGGCAGGGCAGTTCTGATTGTCGTTCCGCACGCTCCAGGACGAGGTATCAAGAGGACGCAGATCGCTCATGGCTACATACAGGTCTTGTGGGAGCGAGCTTGCTCGCGAAAGGGCCCTTACAGAATCCGAAAATAGCGAGCCTGCACCATCGCCTTCGCGAGCAAGCTCGCTTGTGTCTTTGATCAAGGTAAAGTCTGGGGTGAGAGG
>NZ_JARVSW010000037.1:0-4626 GCF_030208985.1 Pseudomonas sp. MEJ108 | reverse complement strand
TAGCTTGTAGCTTGTAGCTTGTAGCTTGTAGCTTGTAGCTTGTAGCTTGTAGCTTGTAGCTTGTAGCTTGTAGCTTGTAGCTTGTAGCTTGTAGCTTGTAGCTTGTAGCTTGTAGCTTGTAGCTTGTAGCCGCTCCCGATCAAATAGTTGACCGATTTTCTAGGAGAAGCGGATAATGCCGTCATTACGCATTACGACGGCTAACGCCGGGAGATATCACACATGAGTGTCGAATCCTTCACGCCTACCGCTTTGGAGTTCACTCCAAATGCTGCGCACAAGGTGAAAACCCTGGTCGACGAAGAGGGCAATGATCGTCTCAAACTGCGTGTATTCGTTACAGGTGGCGGTTGCTCAGGTTTTCAGTACGGTTTTACTTTCGATGAAGATGTGGCAGACGATGACACCATCGTCGAGCGCGAGGGCGTAAGCCTGGTTGTCGATCCGATGAGCTTTCAGTACCTGGCCGGCGCAGAAGTCGATTATCAGGAAGGGCTTGAAGGGTCGCGATTCGTGATCAAGAACCCGAATGCCTCCACAACCTGTGGCTGTGGCTCCTCGTTCTCGATCTGATCGAAGCTTGCTGTAAACAAAAACGCCGCTCATTGAGCGGCGTTTTGCATTGCGGCATCGCGTCAGGCGGGGTAGATCGCGCCCAGAACGCGCCTGCCTTTGGCGCCGGTCACCGTCGGACGATTGGCCGGAACGCCTTCGAGGCAGCAATGGGCCAGCCAGGCAAACGCCATTGCCTCAACCCAGTCAGGGTTTACGCCGAACTTCTCGGTACTGCTGACCTCTGTATCGGGCAACAGCTCTGCAAGGCGTTTCATCAGCGCCTTGTTATGCGCACCGCCACCACAGACCAGAAGCTCCCGGGTAATCGGTTGTGCAGATTTCAGGGAATCGGTGATCGTCAATGCTGTCAGTTCCAGCAGAGTGGCCTGCACATCTTCTGGAGCCAGTGTTTTCGACTGGAACAGATGGTGTTTAACCCAGCCCAGGTTGAACACTTCCCGGCCTGTACTCTTGGGGCCCTTGGTGAGGAAAAACTGATCGCTGAGCAGTTTCTCGAGCAGCGCAGAATCAACCTTGCCGCTCGCCGACCATGCGCCATCCTTGTCGTAGCTTTCATGGAGCTGTGAAGATATCCACGCATCGAGCAGTACGTTACCGGGGCCGCAGTCGAAGCCTTCGACCGGGCGATCCGACTCGATCAGGCTCAGGTTACTGAACCCGCCGATGTTCAACACGGCGCGATGATCCTTGTTGTCGTCGAACAACGCTTCGTGGAAAGCCGGCACCAGGGGGGCACCCTGGCCGCCTGCTGCGATGTCGCGGCGGCGGAAGTCGCTGACCACGGTAATTTCAGTCAGCTCTGCCAGCAGCGCAGGGTTGCCGATCTGAATGCTGTAGCCGCGCGATGGCTCATGACGAATAGTCTGGCCGTGGCTGCCAATGGCGCGAATCTGAGCGGGCACCATGTTTTGATCTTGCAGCAAGGTCTGCACGCCCTGTGCGACCAGCCTGCACCACTTTTGCTCCGCAATGGCCGCACGCGCAAGCTCATCCGCGCCGCTGGAGCAAAGCCCCAGCAGCTCGGCATGCAGGTCTTCCGGCATGGGGATGTAGTGAGTAGCCAGAAGCCTTGATCGGTCATCCTGCTTCAAAAGGGCGATATCAATCCCATCGAGACTGCTGCCGGACATCACACCTATATAGAAGAAGTCCATGGATTACCTTTTATTCGAGGCCAGCGTGGTGGCTTTTTCCTGATCCATGCGGGCCATCAACGGCTGGCTTTGCTGCATGAACCGCTGTTTTTCGGATTTGGCGATCGGATCCGCCATCGGAAGCTTTTGGCCCAACGGGTCTACGTGAACGCCATTGACCTGAAACTCGTAGTGCAAGTGCGGGCCTGTGGACAGCCCGGTAGTTCCAATATAGCCGATAACCTGGCCTTGCTTGACAGTGCCGCCGGTCTGTATGCCTTTAGCGAAGCCCTGCATGTGACCATACAGCGTACGGTAGGTGTCGCCGTGCTGAATGATGACGGTATTGCCGTATCCGCCACGGCGGCCGGCGAGCAGGACCTTGCCGTCGCCGGTGGCCTTGATCGGCGTACCGCGTGGCGCTGCATAGTCCACACCTTTGTGAGCGCGGATCTTGTTGAGGATCGGGTGCTTGCGGCCCATCGAGAACATCGAGCTGATGCGGGCGAAGTCGACCGGGGTACGGATGAAGGCCTTGCGCATGCTGTTGCCGTCAGCCGTGTAGTAATTGGTATTGCCCTGCTTGTTGGTGTAGCGAACGGCGGTGTAGGTCTTGCCCCGGTTAGTGAAGCGGGCGGACAGGATATTCCCTGTGCCTACGCTCTTGCCGTTGACCACTTTCTGTTCGTATACCACATCGAATTCGTCACCCTTGCGGATGTCCTGCGCGAAGTCGATGTCGTAGCCAAAGATGTTGGCCATGTCCATCGTCATGCTATGAGTCAGGCCGGCACGTTGCGCGGACTGCGACAGGGAGCTGTTGATCACCCCGTGTACGTAGGCGTTACGCACGTTGGGCTTGCTGATCTCGCGATTGAATGCGTAACCACCAGTTGCTGTCTTCGACAGGCTGATGGACTCGACTTCGCTGAGTTTTGTGTGCAATTGCTTGAGCTGGCCATCCGGCGTCAGCTCGAACTGCAGCGTCTGTCCGTTCTGCAGCTTGCTGAACTGCTTGGCCTGCTTGTCGCTGGCCAGTACTTCATGAACGGTGGCGGCGGGTAGCCCGACTTTTTCGAACAGGGTCGACAGCGTGTCGCCCTTGCTGACGGTGACCTCCCTGTGGGCAGGATCTTTCGCAGCGGCTGGCGCGGTAGTCTCTGCCTGAGGCTGTGCGTTGGCGGTGTCTTGAGCCTGATCGTCGGCGTTGTCGATCTGGGCAAATGGCGATTCGGTGGTTTCAGGTGTGGCTTGAGTGGCTTGTTGAGCGTCTTGGTCTTGTACGTCCTGATCCGGTGCCTCCAGATCGAGGGGAATGTTGGTTCGTTTGGCTTCGACATCGCTGGATGGAAAAACCAGGAGAGCCAGGCTCAACAACGCGGCGATGCCGCTTGCAGCGAGCAGGTGACTCTTCGGATAAAGCGGGGGCGCTTTAGGCGGTGTGTCTTTCATAGGTAATTTGACTTTGAAAAAGGTGAAATGGAAAAGATGAATGACATGATGAAGATGAAATAACTGTATAAAATATAACCAAAACCTGCTCGAAGCAACCCTTCCCGCGTATCAGTCACTGATTCGCAGGCAAACGCTGGGCAAAACTTGTAATTGGGCTCTGATCTTGTAAGGTTGGTTCCCTTTGAATTGGGGGCTGTAATGAAGTCGGTTGAAGAGCAGCTGGCGCTGATCAAGCGCGGTGCAGATGAACTCCTGGTCGAGGCCGAGCTGGTCGAGAAGCTGAAGCGTGGCCAGCCACTGCGTATCAAGGCTGGTTTCGATCCGACGGCGCCCGATCTGCACCTTGGGCACACCGTGCTTATTAACAAGCTGCGGCAGTTCCAGGATCTGGGGCATCAGATCATCTTCCTGATCGGTGATTTCACCGGCATGATCGGCGACCCGAGCGGTAAAAGCGCCACGCGTCCGCCGCTCACCCGTGAGCAGGTTCTCGACTACGCCGAAACCTACAAGTCTCAGGTCTTCAAGATTCTCGATCCGGCCAAGACCGAAGTCGCGTTCAACTCGACCTGGATGGATCAGTTGAGTCCGGCTGACTTCATTCGCTTGTCTTCGCAGTACACGGTCGCGCGGATGCTCGAGCGTGATGATTTCGACAAGCGCTATAAAAGCAATCAGTCCATTGCCATTCACGAATTCCTTTACCCGCTGGTGCAGGGCTATGACTCCGTGGCCTTGAAGGCCGACGTCGAGCTGGGCGGTACCGATCAGAAATTCAATCTGCTGATGGGGCGCGAGCTTCAGCGCGCTTATGGGCAGGAGCCGCAATGCATCCTGACTATGCCGTTGCTGGAAGGCCTGGATGGCGTGAAGAAGATGTCCAAGTCGCTAGGCAACTACGTCGGCATTCAAGAAGCGCCGGGCATTATGTATAGCAAGCTGGTGTCGATTCCTGATTCCCTGATGTGGCGCTACTTCGAGCTGTTGAGCTTCCGCTCGATGGAAGAGATCGACGGCTTGAAGGCTGATTGCGAAGCGGGTGCCAACCCTCGCGACATCAAGATCAAGCTGGCCGAAGAGCTGGTCGCGCGTTTCCATGGCGAGGAGGCTGCGGCCAATGCGCATCGCTCTGCGGGTAACCGTATGAAGGAAGGCGAGCTGCCGGATGATCTACCGGAGCTATCGGTGGCTGCTGCCGAGGACATGCCGATCTCTGCGGTCCTTAATAAAGCTGGCCTGGTAAAGAACGCAGCAGTCGCTCGTGATCTGCTGGCTTCTGGCGGTGTACGTATAGATGGTGAGGTGGTGGATCGCAGCTTTGTATTCAAGCTGGGTGCGACCCATGTTTGCCAGGCCGGCAAGAAGGCTTTTGGGCGCGTTACGCTGGTTTCTGAAGAAAGTTCAAATTAACGGTTGACGCCCTCGCTGAGGTGTCTATAATTCGCCCCACTTCCGGCGCAGA
>NZ_JARVSW010000078.1:0-4887 GCF_030208985.1 Pseudomonas sp. MEJ108 | reverse complement strand
GGGCGGTTTATTACGCAGGATCCGATTGGGTTGAGTGGTGGGGATAATCTCTATCTGTATGCGCCTAATCCTTATGGGTGGGTTGATCCTTGGGGTCTGTGCAAGAGTGCTGCAAGTGGTGAAAAAGGACGACTTAAAGCCAAGCGTGATCTTGAGCGCAATAATTACGAGGTTCTTGCAGAAGAACTGACAATGACGGTTAACGGTAGCAGAATACGTGCGGACTTCGTGGCCAAAGATAAAAATGGTGTAATTCACGTATTTGAAGTAAAACACAGATCAGGCGGGCTCACCAAAAACCAAAAAGCAGCAGGCATATACAATATGTCCACACCTGCCAATACCACTATTCACTTAGGCGGGGGGGTGATCAAGCAATCAAAAGGAATTGCAGGGACTTTTAAAGTTGACACTAAAGGGCAGCGCGGCATTGAACTGGGCGGCAAAGGAGCAACTCACAATGCGATCTTTAGCATATTAAAATATAGGTAACTTTATGAGTTTGGAAAATAGAAAAATATTTGAAAACGAACTATTAAAAGAGCTTAAAGCCATCAGCACCTCCAAGTCAATCAGCACAGACAAGATAAAAATCTTAGCATCTAAAAACAAACTAAAGTTTAAGTTTGAAAAAGCATATGTTGCCGAGCTTTATTTGGAACACCTTACCAACGCCAATGGCTACTATCTCGGCTGGCACGTTTTCGGCGGACCTATTTACGAATGCACCGCAAATTTTATCGCCCCCTATAAAAGCAACTTACTGAACAAAGCGTGCAGCTCTTATACCACATTAAAAATAGAAGATAAGAAACTCACACTGGTGAGCGGTGGCGTATTAAAAACACCGACTCCTGAAGATGCCGTCGCTATAAGCAAGCATATCAGACAAATTATCGAAGAAGATTACATACCAAAAATCGCAGGTTGCATAATTGCAAGCGAACGCACAATTCAAGACGTAAATGACGCCCCAAGTATTTATGCATACCCTGCTATTTTTATACATTGCGCCATTATGCAAAACCCAAAAATCCCCAAAAAAGATTTACTTAAGAAAATACTCTCTAACAAGAAAATAATTAAAGACAATAATTTTGATTTAGAGCTATTAGAAAGCTATCTTAATAGCCAGCTAACTGATTAACATTACACCGTAGGTTAATTGGGGCGGCTGGCTAAGAACATTGCGCCCAAGGCGCGCTGACCTACGACTAAGACTCACCTAGCCACCTGAACACGCGGGCGCTCTCCACCGAGAGATCTATTGGGAAAAGAGATCACTTAACTTTTGAAACGCACCTATGAATTATTTAGAAATTATTGAATCCGAAATAAATGCAAGTGGAGAAGAGCTGACATTTGCAGGAAGTGCAAGCGATAGCTTAATTCTAGAATTCGAGAAAGAAATGGGGATAAAGTTCCCATACTCATACAAGCTATTCCTTAAAAAATTTGGCGCATTATCATTCGCCGGGGACACATATTATGGAGCAACCAAAAGCGGATTAGCAGCCACTTCGATTCCCAGCGTATTTTTTGCAACAATGAAAGCACGCTCACAAGGCGATGCGGATTCAAAAATGGTTGTTATTCAGTCTTCCGGATACGGTCCAATATATTCTATTGATACTTCGATCAATAGCGGACCCAATGAGAACCCAATAATAGAAACAGAACTATCATTCAAAAGAGAACCCAACAAAAAAATAATATTTGAAAACTATGAACTATTCTTACTATCTGCGATTAGAAAAGCAATCGAAGAGCTATGATACCAGCCTGGATTAATACTTTAGATCCGTGCGCAGCTCGAATATCACTTGAGGGTCTGCAGGGCGGCAGCTAGAGTGCGCCGTACTCAAGAGAAAGATTTAACTACGTCGAAAAACTTTTCCCTATCACCTTAACTGACATAAGACTATAACCATGAACATCGATGCGGAGCTTAAGAAAATAAAAGAAAGCCATTTTTTCTCTAACATGGGCGTTTCATTCTCTAGCGAAAAACGCATTATCTGCATAGAGAACGTACGAAAGGTATTTGTTGAGCCTTTGAACCTAGAATTTAAAGGATGCTATGCGGAGGTTGAGTGGCTCCCAACATCGCCAACTCAAGACGACCCATTTTATAAACTACCTAAACCATCCACAAAACTAACCGAGCTTAGAGTAAAAGCAAATAAATCTGTTATGGCAGCCACGAAAAATTTGGGCAATGGTCCTTTTTTGTGTGGACCACATGATTTTAGTGTTGCTGCCAGAAATAGAGTTTGCTTTGCTTTTCGACAGTATATATCTGAGTGCTACTATGGTCATGGCGTTCAGTGGAAGGAAGTCGTAAATATTTACTATAAGGGCCACTGGCCTGTCGGCTTTACAAAAGACAGACTAGTGGTAATTTAGAAACCAAAGCCAGCCAACATAAAATTTAAAAAAAACTTAGAAAGACAATATACTTTTTATACCTCAAAGCTCTTTAAAAACCAAGCTAGCAGATGGGACTACTAACATCGCGTTAGCCTCCCTTCTGTTTCATTGATGCAACCCACAAATCCAAATACCTGTGGTAGAACAATCTGGGCCGCCTGACACAGGAATCGTCGCCCCAGGGCGCGCTGACCTACGACTACGATCCACTCAGCAACCTGACCACGCTGACCCTTCCCACCGGTCAGCACCTGAACCACCTGTATTACGGCAGCGGCCACCTGCATCAACTGAACCTGGATGGCCAGTTGATCAGCGACATGGAGCGCGACGACCTGCACCGCGAGATCTATCGCACGCAGGGCAAACTCACCAGTTGCTTCGGCTATGACGCACTGGGGCGCAAGACCTGGCAATACGCAACCACCCTGCCCGCTGAAAAACTGTCACAGATACAGAACCCGCTCATAAAGCCAGAGCGCTACGTCGAGCACGCCTACAACCCGCTCCACCGCCGCTACGAATACGACCCGGCCGGCGAGCTGAGCCGCACCCTCGACAAACTGCGTGGCGAAGTCACCTACGAATACGAAGCCAACGGCCGCCTGCTTGAACACAACCCCGAAAAACGTTTCGACGGTGAAGAGTTCCGCTACGACGCCGCTGGCAACCGCCTGAACTTCAACACCAGCCGCTTCGACCGCGTCAAAGACAACCGCCTCAAAAAATGGAGCAACCACGAATACAAATACGACGCGTGGGGCAACCTGGTCGAGAAAATCGTCGGCATTGTGCGTTGGCAGACCTTCACCTACGACAGCGAAAACCGTCTGGTCAAAACCGAGACAATGGCCAACAGTCAGGTGGAAAGCACCAGCAGCTATCAATACGACAGCCTGGGGAGACGCGTTGGCAAACAGTGGGAGATCAAGGGTAAGACCGACCAGAAACGCTTTCTCTGGCAGGGATTGCGGATGTTGCGTGAAGAGGGTCCTGGGCAGAGCAGCCTGTACCTCTACGAGCCCGGCAGCTATGCGCCGCTCGCACGTGTTGATGAGAAAGAGGGCGAGGCAGAGAACAAGGTCTACTACTTCCACACCGACCAGATTGGTACACCACTGGAGATGACCGACGCCGAAGGGCAGATCGTCTGGCAGGCCAAGTATCGGCCGTGGGGGGCGATTGAGAAGCTGGTGGTGAACGAGGTCGAGCAGAACCTGAGGTTTCAGGGTCAGTATTTCGATGTCGAGACGGGGCTTCACTACAACACGTTTCGGTATTACGATCCGGAGATTGGACGGTTTATTACGCAGGATCCGATTGGGTTGAGTGGTGGGGATAACCTGTATCAATATGCGCCTAATCCTAATGGGTGGGTTGATCCGTTAGGCTGGTGCGTCAATGCGAGTGTTACCCGAGGTACCGCAGGACAGCCTTTGCGAGCAACGGCTACGATTACCAAGGCCGACATCAAAAAAGGCGGAACTGCGACAAATGCGTCGTCCCGGAGTTGGGCGAGAAGCCTTGGCAATGCGGACGATGATGCTGGTCACATAATCGCTAAGCTTCTTGGTGGATCGGGTGGTAAGGATGGGGTCTTTCCACAGCTATCGAAAGTTAATAGAGGGTTGTTCAGAGACTTCGAACGAGCAATTGCGAATGAGGTTAAAGACAATGGGCCAGTTGATCTTGAAATCGTTTTCCAATATGCAAATGGCGGCACACGCCCCACTAAAATTTATTATGACCTTTATCGTAACGGGAAGTTAATTGATGGCGCAGAATTCAACAACTAACATAAGCACCGAGCTTAACGAGGAAATCGTAGAAAAAACGTTTCGCGATTTTTCGACGGCATTGCGCAATTGGGAAAATTGGTTTTATACGCACAAGAGAGAGAACAGAAACGCAAATAACAGTACGCCTAATGCGGATGGACGTGCGCGCGCTGAGTTACTAGCAATCTTTTCGACTTACGTTACTGAAAAAGGCAGAAACTATGATCGATTAGAGAACCTGGTATGCAGCATGCATCCTGAATATGAGTTTGAAGAAGAATCGATAAGATTAGAAATCTCTTCAAAAAATACTGCAACCTTAGTATATAAAAAAAAGCACGGCCTAAGACAAACCTACAGATTGACCTTCTCAATAAAAGACAATACATGCAGAATACAAAAACGCGAATTTCAAGACAACGAAAAATGGAGAACCACTTACATCTAGACTTGAAGAAAACCAGAAGACCAACAAGCGAAAGGAACATCATTAAACATTCTCTTTTGGCCGTAAGCATCCAAGACGCGGATGATAATATTGAATATTAAAAATGGCTCTTTAAAAACTCAGATAGAGCGATATAGATGAGCAATGGCGCTAAGTATATGACCCGGCCGACAAATTGCGTGGCGAAGTCACCTACGAGTACGAAGCCAACGGCCGCCTGCTTGAACACAA
>NZ_JARVSW010000012.1:0-7688 GCF_030208985.1 Pseudomonas sp. MEJ108 | reverse complement strand
CGCCTTGCAGCGGCGTTTCGATGGCAACGTCGTAGACGCGCGAGGTGAGGATTTTGCGCGCGTAATAGTTGAGCAGAGCGTGCGGGGCCTGGCTCATCGCATCGCCTCTTCATACGTCGTGCCTGGATACCCGGCGAACGCGCGCGGCAGACCGATAATCAGGTCCAGAGAAGCGAGAAGGGCGATAGAGCGAGGGATGGCGATCATGTCTGACTCCTGATTCGGCAATTGTTGCCCGGGAGACAGAAGAAACCCGCCTCCAGGGCGGGTTTTTGGCAAACGTCGGCTAACCCGCCATGACTGGAATGACGGTAATAATCTGGCCGAGGTTGTGCTTGATGAGGTTCATGAGCAGGAGGTTAGGTCGACACTGGCATGCAAGTCAATAGCGCCCGTCAGCTACGGGGGTGACGTGAATACTGAATCGACCACGGTCTTTTTCGTCTGTTTGACAGGAATCAACATTTTTATTTCACATTGGCACTTTAATGTTGATCTTGCGGTCAGTTATTTCAGCTTTGATTATCACCCCCACTCACTCAGCCAAGAGGACGAAGAAATGGACGAATACCAGGAAGAACTACTCGAATACCGTGCATCGGAACTGGACCCGGTAGAGCCTGCCGACGACGCTACCGAACTGTGAACGGCTTCATGCGCTTTGACGCTGGCTGCGGCGGAACTCTCCCGGAGTCTGCCCGTTCCAGCGTTTGAAGGCGCGTTGAAAGGCTTCGGCAGAAGCGAATCCCAGCAGGTAGGCGATCTCCCCGAACGCCAGTTCAGTGTCGCGAATGTACGTCATTGCCAGGTCGCGCCGCGTGCCATTGAGCACTGCGCGAAAGCAGGTACCTTCCTCGGCCAGCTTGCGACGCAGCGTCCAGGTCGGCAGTTTGAGCCTTGCTGCCACTTCCTCCAGATCCGGTTCACTTCCGCCGTTCAATAACGGCCCCAGCAATTGAATGATGCGTTCACGCAGGCTGCGGGTGCGGGTCTGTTGTTCCAGTTCGCTTTCGCACAACTGCAACAGGTGCCGCCAGGTGCTTGGGCAATGGTCGGGGTTGCGCAATGCCAGGCTGGTCTGGTCCAGACGCAGTTGGTTGGTCGCCGCGCCAAACACCACCGGGTTATCACTCAGTACGGCGTATTGCGCGGCATAGTCAGGCGCTTCGAATTCGATCTCGACGCGTTGTGCGCGCAGTTCGGTGCCTGCCAGCGTGGAAAGCTGAGCCAGCCAGCCAGCTAAAATCGAGTCCACCACAAACCTGTTGTAAGCGTTATAGGGGCTGATTGAATAGAAGCGCATCCAGGCGCCGCCCGCGTCCTCATGGAAGCTCGACTGACCGCGATAATTGGAGCCATACAAGGGTTCAAAGCGGATCAGGGTGCGCGCCGCCTCGCGCACGTTGGGTGCCTGGGCCGCGGTGATACCGGCCAGACCTGCCTGCGCGAAACGACTCAGCTGGCCCATGCGCAAGCCCAGCCCGGGCTGGCCGGTCAGCTGGATGGCAGCGTGTCCCAGGCGCATGTAGCGCGGGATCGACAGCCGCGCCCGCGCCTGGCTCAGGCGAATCGGGTCAAGACCGTACTGCTCCAGCAGCGCGTCAGGGTTCCTGTCGAAACTGTTGACCGCATCGCTCAGGCTCTGGATGAAACCCACTGACAGATCACCCAGGCGCAGGGTCAGGGTCGGCATCGTCAAAGCCAGAGGTTGATCAGGCGCGCACCGCCAGCGGCAGCATTTTCCTGCTGCGGCTCGGCGATCGTCTGCCCAGCGTGGCTGGCAAAACTTTGCCCGGCCACGCCCTGATTCCAGAACTGCCCGCGCATGAACACGCTGATCCCGGCTTGCGCAGTGCTTTGCGGAACACGCCCGGTCAACGTCAGGTGATGCCAGGCTTCGCCCTCGCTGGGCGTGTCGGTCGGCACGTCGATGTCTGTATGCCTTGGCTTGCGCCACGGTTCGGACCAGGCGGCCTTGCCGATGACGAAGGCCGGCACTGCAATCAGTTGCGCACCGTTCTGGTTCAGGCGCGCGTAATTATCCGGGTACCAGCTGTCGCTGCCGATCAGCACACCCAAGCGCCCGGCCGGGGTGTCGATCACATTCAACGGTGCGTCGCTTGCCGTGCGCACATAACGCTTCTGATAGCGCTCGGGGTACAACTGACGCTGCGGCTGACCGAGCGGCAGCCCATCGCTGCCAAACGTCAGGCTGCTGTTATACAGCGCGCCACTGCCGACCTTCAGCTGGCCATCTTCAACGCTGGGATCGGGCAGCACAATCGAGCCTGCCACCAGTGTGACGCCGAACTCTCTGGCCAGGCCGCCAAACAGTGTCTGATAGTCCCGCGCCATCGATCGGGCCTTGATCCGCAGGTGGGCGTCATCCAGACGGTCCCTGCCTTCGGCCCCCAGGATCGCCGTGATAAATTGCAACGGATTGCTCCACGACAGCCATTCCATGGCGTCATCCAGCGTGGCGGCTTGATAGAGCTGATCCTTCTCGCCACTGGCGAACAGCCAGGTGCCGATATGTTCCGGCAGTACCACCACCGTGCGTGAGTTGATCAGCCCCTTGTCACGGGCCTGTTGCAAATAAGCGGCGAGCTTGCGGTGCAGTCGCTCGGTGTTCTGGTAATCAGTCGGAAACAGCTCGGGCTCGATCCCCAGCAGGTTGCCGCGCTCACCGGGCTGGCCTTCATTGATGGCCAGACGAATGCGCAGATCGGACAGGTAGTGACCCGCCGGACGTTGATCGGTCCAGATCGCGTAGCTGACGAGGCTGGCAACGCTCAGCAGAACCAGGCAGATGGCGAAGAATTTGCGCATAAAAAGATCGAATGACGGCCATCGGGAAATTGTCGACTAGGGTAGGGCGGCGTCAGGCGCTTGCCAAGTGCCACTGCGCGTTTGGATCAATAACTTGTCACTTTCGGTCATTGAGTGTGTGGCGGGATGCGTCTTTACTGGTGCCCATGAACCAGAGGACCCGCAGAGGTCCTTGCTATTCCGTGATTGACTCGATGGAGCTTCGCCATGACTGCTGCTCATTATCCGCACCTGCTGGCCCCGCTGGACCTGGGCTTCACGACCTTGCGCAACCGCACCCTGATGGGCTCGATGCACACCGGTCTCGAAGAGCGGCCGGGCGGCTTCGAGCGCATGGCGACCTATTTTGCCGAACGCGCCCGTGGCGGGGTCGGGCTGATGGTCACCGGCGGCATCGCGCCCAACGAAGAGGGCGGGGTGTATGACGGCGCGGCAAAACTCACCAACGCCAAAGAAGCGGAGCGCCATCGTATCGTGACCCAGGCGGTCCACGACGCTGGCGGCAAGATCTGCCTGCAGATCCTCCATGCCGGTCGCTACGCCTACAGCCGCAAGCAGGTCGCGCCCAGCGCCATTCAGGCGCCGATCAACCCGTTTACGCCGCGAGAACTGGATGAAGAGGGCATCGAAAAGCAGATCGCTGATTTCGTGACCTGCTCGACACTGGCCCGCAGTGCCGGTTATGACGGTGTCGAAATCATGGGCTCGGAAGGCTATTTCATCAATCAGTTCCTGGCCGCGCATACCAACCACCGGACCGACCGTTGGGGCGGCAGCTATGAAAACCGCATGCGGCTGGCGGTCGAGATCGTCAGGCGCGTGCGTGAGGCGGTCGGGGCGCAGTTCATCATCATCTTTCGCCTGTCGATGCTCGATCTTGTGGAAGGCGGCAGCAGTTGGGAAGAAATCGTCGAGCTGGCCAAGGCGGTCGAGCAGGCCGGTGCAACCCTGATCAACACCGGCATCGGCTGGCATGAAGCGCGCATTCCGACCATCGCCACCAAGGTGCCGCGCGCCGCATTCAGTAAGGTCACTGCGAAACTGCGCGGCTCGGTTAGCATCCCGCTGATTACCACCAACCGGATCAATACCCCGGAAGTTGCCGAGCGCATTCTCAGCGAAGGTGATGCAGACATGGTCTCGATGGCTCGTCCGTTTCTGGCCGATCCCGAGTTCGTCAACAAGGCCGCTGCGGGCCATGCCGAACGCATCAACACCTGCATCGGCTGCAACCAGGCCTGCCTCGACCACACCTTCGGCGGCAAGCTGACCAGCTGTCTGGTCAATCCGCGTGCCTGCCACGAGACCGAGCTCAATTACCTGCCCACCCTGCAGATCAGGAAAATTGCCGTAGTGGGTGCCGGGCCTGCCGGTCTGGCCGCGGCGACCGTCGCCGCACAGCGCGGGCATGAGGTGACGCTGTTCGATTCGGCCAGCGAAATCGGCGGCCAGTTCAATATCGCCAAGCGCGTGCCGGGCAAGGAGGAGTTCGCCGAAACGCTGCGTTACTTCCGCAACAAAGTGCAGGAGACGGGTGTTCAGTTACGTCTTGGCAATCGGGTAAAGGCTGCAGACCTGCTGGACGCAGGCTTTGACGAGGTGATTCTGGCGACCGGCATCGCGCCGCGCACACCGGCCATCCCCGGCATCGATAACCCCATGGTGTTGAGCTATCTGGACGTCATATTGCAGCGCAAGCCGGTCGGACGCCGCGTGGCGGTGATAGGCGCGGGTGGTATCGGTTTCGATGTGTCGGAATTTCTCGTGCATCAGGGCGTGGCCACCAGTCTGGATCGCGAGGCTTTCTGGAAAGAGTGGGGCATCGATATGACGTTGCAGGCTCGCGGCGGTGTCGCCGGGGTCAAACCCGAAGTCCACGCGCCGGCACGCCAGGTGTTTCTGTTGCAGCGCAAGAGCTCCAAGGTGGGCGACGGCCTGGGCAAAACCACCGGCTGGATTCACCGCACGGGGCTCAAGAACAAACAGGTGCAGATGCTCAATGCCGTTCAGTACCTGAAAATCGACGATGCAGGGCTGCATATTCGCATCGGCGAAGACGGCGAGGAAAAGCTGCTGGCGGTGGATAACGTAGTGATCTGTGCCGGGCAGGACCCGTTGCGTGAGCTGTATGACGATCTGCTCAACGCCGGGCAAAGCGTGCACCTGATTGGCGGCGCGGATGTTGCCGCAGAGCTGGACGCCAAGCGGGCCATCGACCAGGGCTCACGGCTGGCCGCCACCCTGTGACAGACAATGCCTGATCAAGGGTTTTGCAACGCAGCCTGCTGACCGGCGAAGACCCTGAAACGGCTTGTCTGTAAACTGCGGCGCATGATGCTCGACGCCCTCGGCTGGCAACCCACTGCTCCCCTGGAACGCTTGAACCTGCCTTGGCTGCAAGACGCCGGGGTCGAGGTTGCGATCCTGCGCCTGGACCTTATCGACGCGCTGATCAGCGGTAACAAATGGTTCAAGCTCAGCGAGCACCTCAGTCTGGCCGTTGATTCGGGTGCCGAGGGGTTGATCAGCCTCGGCGGCGCACATTCCAATCATCTGCATGCCCTGGCCGCTGCAGGCAAACGCTTCGGTTTCCCGACGGTCGGCCTGTTGCGCGGTCATGCCCAGCAGACGCCGACGGTGCTCGATCTGCAGGCTTTCGGCATGCAACTGCACTGGCTGGGTTATGCCGGCTATCGTGAGCGGCATGCTGCGGGCTTCTGGTCGCCGTGGCAGGCCCGTTATCCCGGTCTTTATCCGATTGCCGAAGGCGGTGGCGGGCTTGCCGGTGCATTGGGTTGCGGTCGGTTGCGGGCAATGCTCGACGCGCAGCTCGGGCACCTGGGCTGGGACGATTACCACGGATGGTGGCTGGCGGCAGGCACCGGCACCACGCTGGCCGGCTTGCTATTGGCAGAGGCGGGCGCTCGTCCGGTGTATGGGGCGATGGCTGTGCCCGAGGATCACGGGGTCGCACAAAACATCATCGCGGTGCTGAATGAGGCGGCCGGTGCGCAAACCGATGTCGCGTCGCGCCTGCCACCCACTTGTGTTCTGCTCGATGCCAGCCGCGGCGGTTTCGCCAGAACCGACGCGGCGCTGCTCGGTTTCATTGCCGACAGCGAGGCACAGAGCGGTGTACCTCTGGAGCCGCTGTACACCGGCAAGGCGTTGCTGGCCCTGCATGATGAAGTGCTGGCCGGTCGTTTCGCGCCCGGCACCCGGCTGGTCTTCGTCCACACCGGCGGCCTTCAGGGGCGGCGTGCGATGGGCCTGTAAGCCACGTGGCAGAGCCTTTGGCATGAATTCTGCGCAGAACGATGCGAGACGTCGGCCCTGACTACGTGGATGACACTTCTGGAGAGGGGCATCCGGGTCGCTGTCTCGATAATCGATCCATTCCAGATCAACACGCCGAGGCCCGCCATGACCACTACTACCGTAGAGCAAGTCGACCCTGCCACGCTGAAAAAAGTCATCGTCGCTGCGGCCATCGGCAACTTCGTCGAGTGGTTCGATTTTGCCGTCTATGGATTTCTGGCGACGACGATCGCGCTGCAGTTTTTCCCCAGCGGCGACAGCAGTGCAGCGTTGTTGAAAACCTTTGCCGTGTTCGCCGTGGCCTTTGCATTCAGACCGCTGGGCGGGATTTTCTTCGGCATGCTGGGTGACCGGATCGGGCGCAAGAAAACCCTGGCCATGACCATCCTGCTGATGGCCGGCGCCACCACACTGATCGGCCTGTTGCCGACCTATGCCGCGATCGGTGTGATGGCACCGGTGCTGCTGACCATCATTCGCTGTGCGCAGGGTTTCTCGGCCGGCGGCGAGTATGCCGGTGCCTGCGCGTACCTCATGGAGCACGCGCCGCGCACGCAACGTGCCTGGTACGGCAGCTTCGTTCCGGTCTCGACGTTCTCCGCATTCGCTGCCGCAGCAGTAGTGGCCTACGCGCTTGAGTCGTTGCTGTCGACCGAGGCCATGGGCAACTGGGGCTGGCGTCTGCCGTTTCTGATTGCTGCGCCGCTGGGGCTGGTCGGGCTGTACCTGCGCTGGAAGCTCGATGAAACCCCGGCGTTTCAGGCGGTTGCTCAAGAACACGCCGTGGCTCACTCGCCGCTCAAGGATACCTTGCGCCATCACGCCGCGGCGATGTGCTGTCTGGGCGCATTCGTGTCACTGACGGCGTTGTCGTTCTACATGTTCACCACCTACTTCGCGACCTACCTGCAAGTGGCCGGTGGACTGAGCAGGGCAACGGCGCTGCTGGTCTCGTTGATCGCGCTGGCCTTCGCCGCCGCCCTCTGCCCACTGGCCGGTGCCTATTCGGATCGGGTAGGGCGCCGGGTCACCATGGCAACGGCCTGCATTCTGTTGATGGTCGTGGTGGTTCCATCATTCCTGATGGCCAGCTCCGGCTCGTTCATCGCCTCGATCATCGGCGTCATGCTGCTCGCCGTGGGCGCAGTGCTGTGTGGCGTGGTAACAGCCGCACTGCTGTCGGAAACCTTTCCCACCCGTACCCGCTACACCGCCTCGGCGATCACCTACAACATGGCCTACACCCTGTTCGGCGGCACCGCGCCGCTGATGGCAACCTGGCTGATCAGCATGACCGGCAGCAACCTGTCGCCCGCGTTCTACCTCATCGCCGTGGCAGCACTGGCAATGGCCGGCGGCATGGCCCTGCCGGAAACCTCGAAAATATCGTTGCATGATGTACCTGTTACAGGCGAGGAACCGGTGGTGGGGTCCATTGCCTGAGGGCAGAGGCCGGAAACGAACATGGCTCGCATCGCAGAGCGCTGTGTGACGCAGAGCGTCACGAACTGCATTCCCACGCGGAGCGTTGGAACGATAGT
>NZ_JARVSW010000056.1:0-8283 GCF_030208985.1 Pseudomonas sp. MEJ108 | reverse complement strand
AGCGAACTTGTTCGCGAAGGCATTGTTTCAAACGACGAATCTTTTGCGACTGTACTGGCCCTTTCGCGAACAAGTTCGCTCCTACGTTTGGGCATGAGAGCCGGATGGCTTTTGTAGGAGCGAACTTGTTCGCGAAGGCATTGTTTCGAACGACAAATCCTCTGCGACTATACGGGCCCTTTCGCGAACAAGTTCGCTCCTACAAAACTATGCAGTTAGTGACGCTCTGCGTCACAAAGAGGACGCAGAGCGCCGCACGATAGCTGATACACAAACAAAAACGCCCCGATCATCTCGGGGCGTTTTTCGTTGCCGGGTAGCCTTACGCGGCGATCGACGTCTTGAGCTTGTTCATCGCGCTTTTTTCCAGCTGACGAATACGCTCGGCGGAGACGTTGTACTTCTGCGCCAGGTCGTGCAGCGTGGCTTTTTCTTCTGCCAGCCAGCGCTGGTAGAGAATGTCGCGGCTGCGTTCGTCCAGCACGTCCAGCGCCTGATGCAGATTGGCGGTGGAGTTGTCGGTCCAGTCGGAATCTTCCAGTTGACGCGCCGGGTCGTAGCGGTGGTCTTCCAGATAATTGGCCGGCGACTGGAACGCGCTGTCGTCATCCGCTTCGGCGGCCGGGTCAAAGGCCATGTCATGGCCGGTCAGACGGCTTTCCATCTCCCGCACTTCACGCGGTTCGACGCCCAGGCTTTCCGCTACGCGATGCACTTCATCGTTGTTCAGCCAGGCCAGACGCTTCTTCTGGCTGCGCAGGTTGAAGAACAATTTGCGCTGTGCCTTGGTCGTGGCGACCTTGACGATGCGCCAGTTGCGCAGGATGAACTCGTGAATTTCGGCCTTGATCCAGTGCACGGCAAAAGACACCAGACGCACGCCCATTTCCGGGTTGAAACGCTTCACGGCCTTCATCAGACCGACATTACCTTCCTGGATCAGGTCAGCCTGAGCCAGACCGTAACCCGAATAACTGCGAGCGATGTGCACGACAAAGCGCAGGTGGGCGAGGACCATTTGTCGGGCCGCGTCCAGATCCTGCTCATAGTAGAGACTCTCAGCCAGTTCACGCTCCCGCTCGGGCGTCAGCAATGGAATGCTGTTGACCGTTTGCACATAGGCCTCGAGGTTTGCACCCGGGACTAAAGCATAAGCAGGTTGCAAAGAAGTGGTCATACGAAAAAACCTCCAGCGCACAGGTTATGTGCAGTTCAGCATTAGCCAGATTGACCCGGAACCGCTAACCAAGTTCCTTGATTTTCAGAGGCCAGCCTGGTGAAACAATAATGTGGCTCTACCGGGGCGCCAGTTCACGAAGATGTCGGGCCACCGCAATCCAGGCACCGATATACCCTAACAGAACCGCTCCAAGCAAGAGGGAAAGACCATCACCCATCGGCACACCGGCCAGCGCGAAGTCACTGCCATAGAGACCTGCCAGCCCGACGACCGCGCCGTTCAGCCAGTTCAGGCCATAAGCCAGAACGCCCCAAGACAGAATGCCTGCCCCGAAGCCATACAGCGCGCCCATATAAAGGAAGGGCCTGCGCACGTAGCTGTCGGTACCGCCCACCAGCTTGATGACTTCGATTTCGATGCGGCGGTTTTCAATGTGTAGACGAATTGTGTTACCAATTACTAACAGCAAAGCCGAGACCAGCAAAACCGTCAAGCCGAAAACGAACCGATCACCCAGTTTGAGGATCGCGGCCAGTCTTTCGACCCAGACCAGGTCCAGCTGCGCCTGCTCTACTTTAGGCAATTGGGCCAGTCGCGTACGCAAGGCTTCCAGCGCAGGCTTGTCCACTTCGTCCGGCGTCACCAGCACCACGCCCGGAAGCGGGTTCTCCGGCAATTCCTTGAGCGCCTCGCCCAGCCCGGACTGTTGCTTGAACTCGCCCAACGCCTGTTCGCTGCTGATGTACTCGGCATCTGCCACGCCGGGCATCGCCTTGATTTCATCGCGCAGGCGAGTGCCATCAGCGGTGCTGGCATCCAGGTTCAGGTAGATCGAAATCTGCGCCGCGCGCTGCCACGAACCTCCCAGACGCTCGACATTGCTCAGCAGCAACGACAAGCCCATCGGCAGGCTCAAGGCAATCGCCATGACCAGACAGGTAAAGAAGCTGCCAATCGGTTGCTTGCCCAGACGGCGCAGGCTGTCCAGCAGACTGGAGCGATGGCTTTCCAGCCAGGCAGACAACAGCGCGCTGAAATCAGGGCCGTCGTCATCGTGGTCGTGGCGCTGCTTTTTCTGTTTCGGCGGCACTGGATCGGCGGCTTTGGGCGCGACGCGCTCTGAAACCTTGGGGCTGCGTGTGGCACTCATACTCCGGCCTCCCCGTCACCGATCAGACGACCGCGCTGCAGGGTCAGCATGCGATGGCGCATGCGGGCGATCAATGCAAGGTCGTGACTGGCAATCAGCACGCTGGTCCCCAGTCGGTTGATATCTTCAAAAACACCCATGATTTCCGCTGCCAGGCGTGGGTCGAGGTTACCGGTCGGTTCATCGGCGAGCAGCAGGGCCGGGCGGTGAACGATAGCCCGGGCAATGCCGACACGCTGTTGCTGACCGGTAGAGAGGTCACCGGGGTACAGCTCGGCCTTGTCGGACAACGCCACCCGCTCAAGCGCCGAGTCGACCCGCTTGGCGATCTCGGGCTTGGACAGGCCGAGGATCTGCAAGGGCAACGCGATGTTGTTGAACACCGTGCGATCGAACAGCAACTGATGATTCTGGAACACCACGCCGATCTGGCGACGCAGAAACGGGATTTGTGCGTTGCTGATTTGCCCAAGGTCCTGACCGGCCAGCATCAGTTTGCCGGTGGTCGGACGCTCCATGGCCAGCAACAGGCGCAGCAGCGTGCTTTTGCCGGCACCGGAATGACCGGTGACGAACAAAAACTCGCCGCGACGTACTCGAAAGCTCAGTTCATGCAACCCGACGTGTCCATTCGGGTAGCGCTTACCGACCTGCTCGAATCGAATCATGGACGCTCCCGCTCCGCAAACAGTGCCTGAACAAAGGGTTCGGCCTCGAAGGTACGCAGATCATCGATACCTTCACCGACGCCGATATAGCGAATTGGCAAGCCGAACTGCTTGGCCAGGGCGAAAATCACGCCGCCCTTGGCGGTGCCATCCAGCTTGGTCAGCGCCAGCCCGGTCAGCGTGACGGTCTGGTTGAACTGCTTGGCCTGATTGATAGCGTTCTGCCCGGTGCCCGCATCGAGGACCAGCAGGACTTCGTGAGGAGCGTCTGCGTCCAGCTTGCCGATCACGCGGCGAACCTTCTTCAACTCCTCCATCAGGTTGTCCTTGGTGTGCAGACGGCCAGCGGTGTCGGCGATCAGCACGTCGATGCCACGAGCCTTGGCGGCCTGCACGGCATCGAAGATGACAGAAGCCGAGTCGGCACCGGTGTGCTGGGCGATGACCGGTATGTGATTACGCTCACCCCAGACCTGCAATTGCTCGACGGCTGCAGCACGGAATGTGTCGCCCGCCGCCAGCATGACCTTCTTGCCTTCCAGTTGCAGCTTCTTGGCCAGCTTGCCGATGGTCGTGGTCTTGCCAGCGCCATTGACGCCGACTACCAGAATCACGAACGGCTTGTGTTCGGCCTTGATCACCAGCGGTTGCTCGACAGGCTTGAGCATCGCGGCCAGCTCACCCTGCAACGAGGTGTACAGTGCCTGGGCGTCGGTCAACTGCTTGCGCGCGACCTTCTGGGTCAGGCTCTTGATGATGACCGAGGTGGCCTCAACGCCGACATCGGCGGTCAGCAGACGGGTTTCGATTTCTTCGAGCAGGTCGTCATCGATGGCCTTCTTGCCCAGAAACAGGCTGGCCATGCCTTCGCCGATGCTGGCACTGGTCTTCGACAGGCCCTGCTTGAGGCGTGCAAAGAAGCCGACCTTGCCGGTTTCCGGCTCGGGTGTCAGAGCAGGAGCAGGCACTGCAAGCGCTTGCGCAGCAGGCTGAACCGGTTGCGGCACTGCCTGCGCGACGACTGGCTCTGGCTCTGGCTCTGCAACAGGCTGAACCAGCACCGGCTCAGGCATCCCGAGCGGCACGATATCCGCCACAGGCTCCGCTACGACGGGTTCAGGCTCCAGCGGCTCGGGCGCAACAGGGGCATGGCTTTGTTCAGGGATGGCCGGCGTGACATGCGGCTCGCGCTCGTCGCTCAAGGCCACCGGCTCTTCGGTCACCGGCAAGGTCAGCCAGGGCTGAGGCGAAGGCGCGCCGGGCTCCACATGCAGTTGCGATGCAGGCGCAGCTGCTTCGACAGTGACTTCAGGCACCGATTGCGAGGCAACATGGGGCTCAACCTGCGGCGTCGCGGCAACCTGATCGGCGATCGGGTCGGGTTGCGTCGGGGATGATTCTGCTGGCTTCGGCTCGGTTTGCTGCGGCTTCTTGCGCAGCCATCCGAACAGGCCTTTCTTCTCTCCAGCCTCGGCTGGGGTCTTCTTGTCGTCGTTGGAACCAAACATGGATGACGGCTATCTCAAGGTTGCGGGGCGCCAGAGGGCGACCCGGAAAATTCTGACATGCAAAACAGACTGCGTTTAGGACTTCTTGTTCACTCAACGGCCGCTTGTGCAGCTACCTTTACCTGCGTTTCAGACAGGTTTCACTCGCAATCGGCCAGTGAAGGCTGTCTCTGAAGCAAACGGATCAGTATCCTAACACCCCCGCGCCCGCCGACGCTAAGTTCACGCGGGCCGTCCTACAGGTTCAAACTACGAATGAATGCTTTAGCCCGCCGCGCCGCAGGCCTGCTGCTCAGCACAATTTGTCTGCCTTTGACAGCATTGGCTGCCGATCCGCAACCGACTCACGAATTCACCCTCGACAATGGCCTGAAAGTTGTTGTCCGCGAAGACCACCGCGCTCCGGTGGTGGTTTCGCAGATCTGGTACAAGGTCGGCTCCAGCTACGAGACGCCGGGACAGACCGGTCTGTCCCACGCACTTGAACACATGATGTTCAAAGGCAGCAGCAAAACCGGACCGGGCGAGTCTTCGCTGATTCTGCGCGATCTGGGCGCTGAAGAGAATGCGTTCACCAGCGACGACTACACCGCCTATTACCAGGTACTGGCGCGTGACCGCCTGAGCGTCGCGCTGGAGCTGGAAGCCGATCGCATGGCAACCCTGAAATTGCCCGCCGACGAGTTCAGCCGCGAGATCGAGGTCATCAAGGAGGAACGTCGCCTGCGTACCGATGACCAGCCAATGGGCAAGGCGTTCGAGCGCTTCAAGGCGATGGCCTACCCTGCCAGCGGCTATCACACGCCGACCATCGGCTGGATGGCGGACCTGGAGCGCATGAAGGTCGAAGAGCTGCGCCACTGGTACGAATCCTGGTATGCGCCGAACAACGCCACGCTGGTGGTGGTTGGCGATGTGCTGCCGGACGACGTCAAAGCCCTGGCAGAGCGTTTCTTCGGGACGATCCCGCGCCGCGCTGTACCGCCTTCGAAAAAACCGCTTGAACTGGCCGAACCCGGCGAGCGCAAGATCACCCTGCACGTCAAAACCCAGTTGCCGAGCCTGATCTACGGCTTCAACGTACCGAGTGTCGCAACCGCTGAAGATCCACGTTCGGCGAACGCCCTGCGCCTTATCGCAGCGCTGCTCGACGGTGGTTACAGCGCACGCATTCCCGCACGCCTGGAACGTGGCGAAGAGCTGGTCTCCGGTGCCTCGTCGCGTTACGACGCGTTCGCTCGCGGCGACAGCCTGTTCATGATCAGCGCCACACCCAACCAGCAGAAGAACAAAACCCTGGCAGATGTGGAAGCCGGGATCTGGCGCTTGCTCGATGAGCTGAAAACCAAGGCACCGTCCGCCGAGGAGCTGGAGCGTGTGCGGGCTCAGGTGATTGCCGGGGTGGTCTATGAGCGCGACTCGATCACCAGCCAGGCGACCATGATCGGAGAGCTGGAAACCGTCGGCCTGTCCTGGAAGCTGATGGACAATGAACTGGAGGCGCTGCAAAGCGTGACTCCGCAAGACATCCAGAAAGCTGCCAACACCTATTTCACCCGTGAGCGCCTCAGCGTTGCACACGTTCTGCCTGAGGAGAAAGCCAAATGATCACGCGCAATGCTCCACGTCATGCGCTGCTTGGCCTGATCCTGGCCGGTTCGCTCGGTGCCTTTTTCGCACTGCCGGCCCTGGCCGACGACGCCCCTGCCGAGCAGGGCCAGGCCGCTCCCGCGCTGGGCAGCAACCTGCAGACCCTCAAGGAACTGGACGGCAAGGCTCCGGCCCGTCGCGCCCTGAATATCCAGACCTGGAATACCGCCGAGGGCGCCCGCGTGCTGTTCGTGGAATCCCGCGAATTGCCGATGTTCGACATGCGCCTGACGTTCGCCGCCGGCAGCAGCCAGGACCAGAAATCGCCCGGCATTGCCCTGCTGACCAACGCCATGCTCAACGAGGGCATCAAAGGCAAGGACGTCAACGCCATCGCCCAGGGCTTCGAAGGCCTGGGCGCCGACTTCAGCAACGGGTCCTACCGCGACATGGCGGTGGCCTCGCTGCGCAGCCTGAGTGCTGCGGACAAGCGCGATCCGGCCCTGAAGCTGTTCAGTGAGGTGGTGGGCAAGCCCACCTTCCCTGCCGACTCGCTGGCCCGCATCAAGAACCAGTTGATCGCCAGCTTCGAGACTCAGAAACAGAGCCCCGGCGCTATCGCCAGCAAGGAGCTGTTCAATCGTCTGTACGGCGATCACCCCTACGCTCATCCGAGCGAAGGCGACGCCAAGAGCGTCAACGCCATTACCCTGGCTCAGCTCAAGGCATTCCACGCCAAAGGCTACGCGGCGGGCAATGCGGTGATTGCCCTGGTCGGCGACCTGTCGCGAGACGAAGCGCAGGCCATCGCGGCACAGGTCTCGGCCTCGTTGCCCAAAGGCCCGGCGCTGGCCAAGGTCGCTGACCCGGTCGAGCCCAAGGCCGGCACCACGCACATCGAATTTGCCTCCAACCAGACGCACCTGATGCTCGCGCAGTTGGGTGTCGATCGCAACGACCCCGACTATGCAGCACTGACCGTGGGTAACTCGGTACTGGGCGGTGGCGGCTTCGGCAGCCGGCTGATGACCGAAGTGCGGGAAAAACGTGGCCTGACCTACGGCGTGTCTTCCGGCTTCACCGCCATGCAGGTGGCGGGGCCGTTCATGATCGGCCTGCAGACGCGTGCGGAAATGAGCGAAAACACCCTCAAGCTGGTGCAGGACATCGTTCGCGACTTCCTCGCCAACGGTCCCACGCAGAAAGAAGTCGACGATGTGAAGCGCGAACTGACCGGCAGCTTCCCGCTGACCGCAGCCAGCAATTCGGCCATCGTGGGTCAGTTGGGTGCCATCGGCTTCTACAACCTGCCGTTGACCTACCTCGAGGACTACATGGCCGCCGCCCAGAACGTGACCGTCGAACAGGTGAAAGCAGCCATGAGCAAGCACCTGAGCGCCGACAAGATGGTCATCGTCACCGTGGGTCCTACCGTTGAGCAAAAACCATTGCCGGCGCCGACCGACAAACCCGTCCGCCAACCTGCAGGGGTCCCGGAACACTGATGGCCAATCCACGTCCGAAGGGCCACAACGGCCTGGGTCAGCTTCGTATCATCGGCGGAGAATGGGGCAGCCGCCGCCTGACCTTCCCCGACGCACCCGGCTTGCGCCCGACGCCGGACCGCGTGCGCGAAACCCTGTTCAACTGGCTCGCGCCTTACATTGCCGGCGCCAGGGTACTGGATGTCTTCACCGGCAGCGGCGCGCTGTTTTTCGAGGCCCTGTCGCGTGGTGCCAGCATGGGCCTGGCGCTGGACAGCAACGCCGCGGCCATCGCCAGCCTGCGCCAGAACCTCAATGCCCTGAACTGCGCCAGCGGCCAGGTCTCCCAGACCGACGCCCTGCGCCATCTGGAAACCGCCACCGCCTCGCCCTTCGACGTCGTATTCCTCGACCCGCCCTTCCATCAGGGCCTGCTGGCTTCAGCCTGCAACCTGCTGGAAAGCCACGGCTGGCTGGCCGACACCGCCTGGATCTACACCGAAAGCGAAACCCCGCCATCGACCACCGGCTTGCCGGGCAGCTGGCGATTGCACCGCGAGAAAAAGGCCGGGCAGGTGTATTACGCGTTGTGGCAGCGGGGCCAGGCCTGACAGCTCACGTACCAATGCTCCGCGTTTGGCATGCAGGTCTTGACGACGCAGAGCGTCATGAACGGCATTCCCACGCTGGAGCGTGCGGAACG
>NZ_JARVSW010000081.1:0-9506 GCF_030208985.1 Pseudomonas sp. MEJ108 | reverse complement strand
GGCATTATAAAATGCCCATTCATCGGGGGATGATGAAAGACAGTTGGCTCCCACGAGACTTGTGTATCACGCTGAACGCTTCAGCGTGGGAGCGCTAGTCAATCAGACCTCATCGTCGCCTTTGTCGTCTTCAGGCTCTGGCTCCGCGCGTAGCAGGTCGTCGAAGTCGGTCTTGAGGCCCTGCTCCATCGAGTCCAGTTCCACCAGCAGGCTGCGGAAGCTGGTTTCGTCACGCGGGGCTTCGGGCTCTGCGTCCGGGTCGAGGCTGGCGTCGGCCAGGGCTTGCAGGTGCGCAGGCACCGGCGCCTCTTCGAAATCCAGCACTGGCTCGGTTTCCATCTCGCGCAGGTCGGCCAGCGGCGGCAGTTCGTCGAGGCTTTTGAGGTTGAAGTGGTCGAGAAAGCCCTTGGTGGTCGCGAACATGGCCGGTTTGCCGGGCACATCACGGTAGCCCACCACGCGAATCCACTCGCGCTCGAGCAGGGTTTTGACGATGTGGCTGTTGACCGCAACACCGCGCACATCTTCGATCTCGCCCCGCGTGATCGGCTGGCGGTAAGCGATCAGCGCGAGGGTTTCCAGCATGGCCCGGGAGTAACGCTGGGGCCGCTCTTCCCACAACCGCCCGACCCACGGCGAAAAGCGGTCACGAATCTGCAGACGATAACCCGACGCCACTTCCTTGAGCTCGAAAGCGCGCCCCTCACAAGACTTGCGCAACACCTCAAGCGCCTTTTTGAACACCGGAGGTTCAGGGCGCTCGCCTTCCTCAAACAGCTCATACAGCCGCTCCAGCGTCTGCGGTTTTCCGGAGGCCAGCAGAAATGCTTCAAGCAACGGGGCCAGTTCGCGAGGTTCGTTGAGATTCATGGGTGTGTTTTAGCTCTACTCGGCTCGCGCCCGGACATGGATCGCCGCAAAGGGCTCGTTTTGGACCAGCTCGACAAGGGATTCCTTGACCAGCTCAAGCACCGCCATAAACGTCACGACCACACCCAGACGCCCTTCTTCGGCAGTGAACAGCTCGGCGAACGGCACAAAACCGCCGCCCTTGAGACGTTCCAGCACATCGCTCATGCGCTCGCGGGTGGACAGTGCCTCGCGACTGACCTGGTGGCTTTCGAACATGTCGCCGCGGTGCAGCACTTCGGCCATCGACATCAGCACTTCTTCGAGACTGACATCCGGCAGCAACTTGCGTGCACGGGCTTCGGGAGCGTCCAGTTTTGGCACGATGACATCGCGCCCCACCCGGCTCAGGCCATCGATGCCCTCGGCGGCGGCCTTGAAGCGCTCGTATTCCTGCAAGCGGCGAATCAGCTCGGCGCGCGGATCGCCTTCTTCCTCTTCGACTTCCGCCGAACGCGGCAACAGCATGCGCGATTTGATCTCGGCCAGCATGGCGGCCATGACCAGATACTCGGCAGCCAGCTCCAGCCGCACGGTTTTCATCAGCTCGACGTAACCCATGTACTGCTTGGTGATCTCGGCCACGGGAATATCGAGGATGTCGATGTTCTGTTTACGGATCAGGTACAGCAGCAGGTCGAGCGGCCCTTCGAACGCTTCGAGAAAAACCTCCAGCGCGTCGGGCGGGATGTACAGGTCCAGCGGCATCTGCGTGACAGCACGCCCATAGACCAGCGCGAACGGCAGTTCCTGCTGGGCGTCTGCCTGGCTGTCCACCGACTCGACGGCTGTCATCAGGCGCGTTCACCGAAAGGCGTCGGATCACCGCAACCAACCCGAACGATCTGGGGTTCACCCTCAGCCAGGTTAATGACCGTGGACGCCGAAATACCGCCGATCCCGCCATCGATGATCAGGTCGACCTGATGCTCGAGAACCTGGCGCATCTCATAGGGATCGCTGAGGGGCACGCTGTCGCCCGGCATGATCAGGCTGACGCTCATCAGCGGCTCGCCCAATTGCTCCAGCAGGGCCTGGGCGATGGGATGGCTTGGCACACGCAGGCCGATGGTGCGGCGCTTGGGGTGCAGCACCAGACGCGGCACCTCGCGGGTGGCGTTGAGAATGAAGGTGTATGGCCCTGGCGTGTGCGCCTTCAGTGCGCGGAACGCGCCGGTGTCGACCTTGGCAAACAGCCCCAGTTGCGACAGATCACAGCACATCAGGGTGAAGTTGTGCTTGTCGTCCAGCTGGCGCAGGCGGCGGATACGCTCGATGGCGCTCTTGTCACCGATCTGGCAACCCAGTGCATAGGACGAATCTGTCGGGTACACCACCAGCCCGCCGGCCTTGATGATTTCAGCGGCCTGTTTGATCAGGCGCGGCTGCGGGTTTTCCGGATGGACCTGGAAAAATTGACTCACGATTACTTCCTGTTCAGACGGAGGCAGTAGGCTGTTCATGTTTGAATCTGCACCACAAAGGCGGTAGATCTTCAGGCACGGGGCGATAAGTGCCGATTTCGCCCCAGGTGCCAGGACCGTGGAAGTCGCTGCCGGCGGAAACCAGCAGACCGAACTCGCGGGCAAGGATGGCCAGGGTGCCGACCTGATCGGCAGGCTGCATGCCATTGACCACTTCTATGGCGTGCCCACCGGCCTGGACGAAATCGCCGACCAGTTTACGCCGTTTACTGCGGGTAAAGTCATAATGTGAAGGATGTGCGAGGCTGACCCATGCACCCGACGCCCGCAAGGTGGCTACCGTGTCTTCCAGCGTCGGCCAGTGCTGTTTCACATCGCCCAGTTTGCCCGCGCCCAGCCATTTGCGAAATGCCTCGGCGCGATCCTTGACGAAGCCCGAGCGCACCATGAAGTCGGCAAAGTGCGGACGCGCAGGCGCATTACCGCTGTCACCCAGCTCCTGCTGAATCGCGCGCGCGCCTTCCAGCGCCCCTGGCATACCTTTGATCGCCAGTTTGCGGCTGATTTCTTCCGCACGCAGCCAGCGTCCTTCGTGCAAACGGCTGATGGCTTCGGTCAGCGCCGGGGCCCGGGTATCGAATCCGTACCCCAGAATATGGATCGTCGCCCCGCCCCAAGTGCAGGACAGCTCCACCCCGTTGACCAGTTGCATACCCAATGAATGCGCGGCCGCACGGGCCTCTTCAAGCCCTTCGAGGGTGTCGTGGTCGGTCAGCGAAAGGACGCGCACGCCGTTTTCATGAGCACGCGCAACCAGTGCCGTGGGCGAGAGCGCCCCGTCGGAAGCGGTGCTGTGGCAGTGCAGGTCTACATTCATAGTGATGCTTTCGTGTTCATTGATGTTTGTTATTATGCCGCCACATCCTGCTTCTGGCTGCCATTGTGAAACAATTCATCGACTTCATCCCGCTGCTGCTGTTTTTCATCGTTTACAAAACCGAGCCGCGCGCCGTGGATATCCTCGGCAATACCTATATGGTAGGCGGCATTTTCAGTGCAACGGCGATGCTGATCATCAGTTCGGTGGTGGTCTACGGCATTCTCTACGTCAAACAGCGCAAGCTGGAAAAAAGCCAGTGGCTCACCCTGGTGGCGTGCCTGGTGTTCGGCAGCCTGACCCTGGCCTTCCACAGCGAAACCTTCCTTAAATGGAAAGCACCGGTGGTCAACTGGCTGTTTGCAGTCGCCTTCGCCGGCAGTCATTTCATCGGCGACCGTCCGCTTATCCAGCGCATCATGGGTCATGCACTGACCCTGCCGGCGGCGATCTGGACCCGGCTCAACATCGCCTGGATCATATTCTTCCTGTTCTGTGGCGCAGCCAACCTGTATGTGGCGTTCACTTATCAGGAATTCTGGGTCGACTTCAAAGTATTCGGCAGTCTGGGCATGACCCTGATCTTCCTGGTCGGCCAGGGGATCTACCTGTCACGCCACCTGCATGACACCACTCCCAATACGCCCAAATCCGAGGACTGACATGCTCTACGCAATCATCGCCACCGACGTCGAAAACTCGCTGGAAAAACGCCTCAGCGTTCGCCCGGCACACCTGGAGCGCCTCAACGCGCTCAAGGATGAAGGCCGTCTGGTGCTGGCCGGTCCACACCCGGCAGTCGACAGTAACGACCCGGGCGCTGCCGGTTTCAGCGGCAGCCTGATCGTTGCGGAGTTCGAATCGCAAAGCGCCGCCAAGGCGTGGGCCGAAGCCGATCCGTTCGTGGCCGCAGGCGTCTACGCCAACGTCGTGGTCAAGCCGTTCAAGCAGGTTATGCCCTGAGCCTGCCCGACCGACTTCTTAACAGCTCTGCTTTCTGATCGAGGCAGAGTCACGCTGCACCCCGGTAGTGGCCAATTGAGTGAGTCATGAGCGAGCTGTTACTAATTGATGATGATCAGGAGCTGTGCGAGCTGCTGAGCAGTTGGCTGAGCCAGGAAGGCTTTCAGGTACGCGCCTGTCACGACGGGAACAGCGCGCGCAAGGCATTGGCCGACGCTGCCCCGGCGGCCGTGGTGCTGGACGTGATGCTGCCCGATGGCAGTGGTCTGGAATTGCTCAAGCAATTACGCGCCGAACACCCTGACCTGCCGGTGGTCATGCTCTCGGCACGCGGCGAGCCGCTGGACCGTATTCTGGGTCTGGAGCTGGGCGCTGACGACTACCTGGCAAAGCCCTGCGACCCTCGCGAACTCACCGCCCGCCTGCGCGCCGTGCTGCGCCGCAGCCATCCGGTGGCGTCGTCCAGCCAGCTCGAACTGGGCGACCTGACTTTCAGCCCGATGCGCGGCGTGGTCAGTGTCGACGAGAAGGAACTGACCCTCACCGTGTCCGAAAGCCGTTTGCTGGAAGCGCTGATGCGCCAGCCCGGCGAGCCGTTGGACAAGCAGGAACTGGCGCAACTGGCCCTGGGCCGCAAACTGACCCTGTACGACCGCAGTCTGGACATGCACGTCAGCAACCTGCGCAAGAAAATCGGCCCGCACGCCGACGGCCGCCCGCGCATCGTCGCACTGCGCAGCCGCGGCTATTATTATGCTCTTTGAGCAGCTACAAGCTGCAAGCTACAAGCAGAGCGCTTCTGGCTTGAAGCTTGAAGCTGACAACTTGCAGCTGCCCTTACACAAGCTTTACCAAGCGCTGACTGCGCTTGACCTTGATCTCCCTAAACTGGGCTCATCGGCATCGAGCCGCACTAGAGACAAGGAGATACACAATGCGCAAGACCCTGATCGCTTTGATGTTTGCCACTGCCCTGCCGACCATTGCCATGGCTGCACCACCAGCACCACCTGCCGGTGGCCCGGATGCTGACGGACCTGCCATGCACATGGATCGCGATGACCGCGGCCCAGGCCCTGGCCCACGTATGGATCGCGGCCCTGGCCCGATGGGACCGATGGCTGAGCTGGACCTGACACGTGAACAGCGTCAGCAGATCGAACGCCTGATGCGCGAGCAAAAGCATGAGCGCCGCGAAATCACTCAAAGCTACCTGGAAAAAATGCCTGCTGCCGACCAGAAAGCAATGCACGACGAAATCGAAGCCAAACGCTCCAAGACCGACAGCGAAGTTCGTGCACTGCTGAGGCCTGACCAGCAGAAGCTGTTTGACGAAATCAAGAAGAAAGAAGATGAGCGTCGCGCCGAATGGGCCGAGTTCAAGGCCTGGAAAGCGGCAAAAGCAGCAAAAACGCTGTAACCATCAGGCCTCGCGGCCCGGTGAGTTGAACACAACCCGGCATGCGCGCGCATGCCGGGCTTTTTTACTGAGACCGAGGAAATCCCGTGCGTTCATTGTTCTGGCGAATCCTGGCCAGCTTCTGGCTGGCCATCGCTCTGGTAGGCGGCCTGTCGGTGCTCATGGGGCATATGCTCAATCAGGATGCGTGGATCCTCAGTCGTCATCCGGTGCTCAACTCGTTGCCCGAACAGTGGACGCAACGCTTCGAGGACAAGGGCGCGGATAACGCTCAGGAATTTCTTCAGGACATCAAACGACGCAATCGTATCGACACGCAAGTGCTCAGCGACAGCGGCGAGCCGATGGTGCGCGGCACCTTCCCGCCCCGCGCCGCAGCCCTGGAAGCGCGGCAGCGGGAAGACGACGATCAGGGGCGCAAACTGCCCTGGCGCCGCCTGGCCACCGAGTACAGCAGCCCGAAGACCGGCGAAACCTACCTGTTTATCTACCGCGTTCCGCACCCGGAGCTCGACGAGTGGCACCGTCAGAGTCTGATGTGGCCGTTGAGCGCGCTGGGCATTGCCCTGGTGGTGCTGACCCTGTTCAGCCTGTTCGTGACGCTGTCGATTACCCGACCGCTGAGCCGCCTGCGCGGCGCAGTGTACGACCTGGGGCAAACCAGCTATCAACAGCACAGCCTCGGACAGCTGGCCAACCGCCGTGACGAATTCGGCGTGCTGGCCAAGGACTTCAACCGCATGGGTGCGCGCCTGCAAAGCCTGATTGGCAGCCAGCGCCAGTTGCTGCGCGATGTGTCTCATGAACTGCGCTCACCGCTGGCCCGGTTGCGCATCGCTCTGGCGCTGGCGGAACGCGCGGAGCCTGCCGAGCGTGAAAAGCTCTGGCCACGGCTGGGTCGTGAATGTGACCGGCTGGAGGCGTTGATCAGCGAGATTCTGGCCCTCGCACGCCTCGACGCCGAGCTTCGTGGCCCTGAGCCCGTCGACATCGAAGCCCTGCTGCAGCGCCTGAAGAGTGACACACAGCTGGACGGTGTCGACCAGAATATTCGCGTCGAGGTGCAGGACAACCTGCAGTTCAAAGGCTGGCCGGACATGATCGAACGTGCGCTGGACAACCTGCTGCGCAACGCGTTGCGCTTCAACCCGAGCGGCCAGAGCATCGATCTGCAGGCAACGCTGGTGGGCGATCACATCCGTCTGAGCGTTCGTGATCATGGCCCGGGGGTTGCCGACGAACACCTGACACAACTGGGAGAGCCGTTTTACCGCGCCCCCGGCCAGACCACGCCGGGTCACGGTCTGGGGCTGGCGATCGCCAAACGCGCAGCGGAACGACATGGCGGCACTCTGATGTTGGGCAATCACCCGGACGGCGGGTTTATCGCCACGCTGGATCTGCCCAGAGAGCCGCTCGGTTCATCGTCGGTCTGATCAGCCCTGCCACTCGCTGACAAACCCGCCCGTATCGACTTTTGGTGCTTCGCGCGGCGGGTTCAGCGGGGTGCCCAGATACAGAAAGCCGAGCACTTCTTCGCCGGCTTCAAGGCCGAAGCCTTTGGCTACCTGCGGCGCATAGGACAGCTCGCCAGTCCTCCAGACCGCACCGATACCCAGTGCATAAGCTGCCAGCAACACACCATGGGCGGCGCATCCGGCGGTGATCCGTTGTTCTGAGTGCGGGACTTTGAAGTGGTCCTGCAAGCGCGCGATCACGACCACCACCAAGGGTGCGCGAAACGGGCCAAGACGGGCCTTTTCCAGCGCCTGCGGGGTAACTTCTGCGCCACTCTCCTGCAGCGCCTGCGCCAGCATCTCGCCCATGCGCTCACGGGCCGCGCCTTCGACCGTCAGAAAACGATACGGCTTGAGCTGTCCATGATCCGGGGCGCGCAATGCGGCACCGAACAGGATTTCCCGCTGCGCAGCGTCCGGGGCCGGGTCGACCAGTCGTGGAACCGATACACGATTGAGCAAAACGTCGAGCGCCTGCATGGACTGTCTCCTTGAAAAGTGATCGAGCATTCTAGAGCCTGTTTAGCGTCAATAACGAGTGCGACGGACAATTCGTTACCTCTGCGCTTGCAGCCGGTCCTCGGCCGCGCCGGTTTACATGCCCTCAAGCGCAGGTAGAATGGCGCCTTTCCTCACACCAGCCAGAGCCTGTCATGTCGTTGCCGACCTTGCGTATCATCGGTTTCATTATCGGCATCTTCCTGATCACCCTGGCTGTTGCCATGATCGTACCCATGGCCACGCTGGTCATCTACGACCGTTTCGAAGACCTGCGCGAGTTTCTCTGGGCCAGCGCCATCACCTTTATCGCCGGCCTGGCGCTGGTGGTGCCCGGACGTCCCGACAACGTTCAGTTGCGCCCGCGGGACATGTACATGCTGACCGTCTCCAGCTGGATCGTGGTATGCATTTTTGCCGCCCTGCCCTTTCTGCTGACCCAGCACATCAGTTACACCGACTCGTTCTTCGAGAGCATGTCCGGCATCACGGCCACCGGCTCGACAGTACTCAGCAACCTGGACAGCATGTCACCGGGCATTCTGATCTGGCGTTCGATGCTGCACTGGCTGGGCGGTATCGGCTTCATCGGTATGGCCGTGGCGATTCTGCCCTTGCTGCGCATCGGCGGCATGCGTCTGTTTCAGACCGAGTCCTCGGACCGCTCGGAAAAGGTCATGCCCCGCTCGCACATGGTGGCCAAGTTCATCGTGCTCGCCTACGTGGGCTTTACCGCGCTGGGCAGCCTGGCTTTCTGGGCGGCGGGCATGAGTCTGTTCGACGCGATCAACCATGCGATGTCGGCGATTTCCACCGGCGGGTTCTCCACTTCCGACCAGTCGCTGGCCAAATGGCCGCAACCGGCGGTGCACTGGGTGGCGATCGTGGTGATGATCCTCGGCAGCCTGCCCTTTACCCTGTATGTCGCGACCCTGCGCGGCAACCGCAAGGCGTTGATCAAGGATGAGCAGGTTCAGGGCCTGATCGGGTTGCTGTTGATTACCTGGCTGGTCATGACCGTCTGGTACGCCAACACCACGGACCTGCCGTGGACCGAGGCGCTGCGCCATGTCGCGCTGAACGTGACTTCGGTGGTGACGACGACGGGTTTTGCACTCGGTGACTACAGCCTGTGGGGCAACTTCTCGCTGATGTTGTTCTTTTATCTGGGCTTTATCGGCGGCTGTTCCGGCTCGACAGCGGGCGGAGTGAAGATCTTCCGCTTTCAGGTGGCCTACATTCTGCTCAAGACCAACCTCAATCAACTGATCCATCCGCGCGCGGTGATGAAGCAGAAATACAACGGCCATCGGCTGGACGACGAGATCGTGCGCTCGATCCTGACCTTTTCGTTTTTCTTCACGATCACTATCTGTCTGATCGCGCTGATGCTGTCGCTGCTCGGGCTGGACTGGATGACTGCGCTGACTGGCGCTGCCAGTACGGTATCGGGTGTGGGGCCAGGGCTGGGTGAGGTCATTGGGCCGGCGGGCAATTTCTCTACCCTGCCGGATGCGGCCAAATGGATTCTGTCCGGCGGTATGCTGCTTGGCCGTCTGGAAATCATTACTGTGCTGGTGCTCTGTGTACCGGCATTCTGGCGGCATTGAGGCCTGGCAGAGACCGCGGGCAAGGCATTATTTATCGTCCCCATGCTCCGCGCGGGAATGCAGTTCGTGACGCTCCGCGTCACACCCCGGCTCTGCGATGTCAGGTGGATTGATATTCGGCTCAGGTCACCTTTTCGCCCCTCGGCGAGTTACTTTGATGAGGCCAAAGTAACCAAATCCTTTCACTCCTGTTTCCGGCCCGACTTCGTCGGGTTCCTTCGCCCTGTCACTGCTCCGGGGGTCGCCGCAACGGGCCATCCATGGCCCAGACTGTGTAAAAACCCAAGG